>CAYGCI010000028.1:0-12585 GCA_964348355.1 uncultured Nitrosopumilaceae archaeon
GCAGCCCACGCTCTTTGAGGAGGAGCTGCTTGCACGGGACATCATCCTGATAAACACTAGGCCCTACCACCCGCAGACCAACGGCAAGCTGGAGCGCTTCCACCGGAGCATCGAGGAGGAGATATGGAACCACGAGAGCCTGTCTGCATATATCGGCTATTACAACGAGGACAGGCTGCACTGGTCGCTGGATATAGACAACTACGAGACGCCTCTGCGGGCATTTTGCGACAGGAAGGCCACAGATGCGATCAGGAAAAGCAACCCGAAATGGATGGAGGAGGATACCGGTGATGGTGCGACATAATTTTCATATAATACAACTCAAAAAAACGACCAGCTAAAGATTTATGCCTGGTCCCTTTGAACAGATGTTGGAGAGATCAGTTTGAAGGCGCGATTTTCAGGAAAGTGCAGCGAGTGTGGGGAGCCAATCAAGGCCGGAAAGGAGATCCTGAAGAACTCCAAGGGAAACTGGGTTCACAAGTTCTGCTGTGACATCAAAGATGAGCTGCCCTAGCTCGATTTGCAGCCAGCTGGGCCTCCCCGGCCTTCGGACGTGCCAAAACCTCCTGCAAGAGCCCGCGCCTGTAGTGTTGCAGCGGCATGTCCCACGAGCCGCATAAAATTAAGGTTATAAACCCGGCTTTCCTAAATCCACTGTTTGGCCACTGGCCAAGCCCAGGGCGTTGGTGCGGGATACACGGACGCTCTGGGACAATTTTACGCAAACGATTCGTATTTATAGAAAAGCCATTCTGTACAGATTGACATCGAATTCAAACCGATTCGGGGAACAAAATGACTGGCAGCCAGTGCGTGGCTGCCAGCCCCATATTTTAAGCAAGGGCCACAGCATTCTTTAAGAGCCGCACTCTTGACGGTAGACTGATGGAGCTGCCCGTCATTGGAATCCTCCTGCTTTCCCTTGCAGTCACACCCGTCCCCGAATCCCTTGCATGCAGCTGCGTGCAGGCGTCCTTTGACGAGCGCGTTGATCTTGCAGATGTGATATTTGTTGGAACAGCTGCCTCGCTTGATGGTGACGGTGCAACACTTTATTGGAGCTTTGCCGATGTCGTGTTCGTCAAGGGCGCAGAGCAAGCCGGGATCCGCCCGGTTGTGGTCGGCACCCTTGATAACAGTGCGGCCTGTGGCTACGGCTTTGACGCTGGAGCCGAGTATGCCGTGTTTGCTGCAGTCGATGGGGGGAAAATGCAGACCGGCCTGTGCAACGGAAACGTGCCGACCTCGCAGCTAACCCCGTCCCAAATCCGGACGCTGTCCGAGTTGCAGGTATCCGGCATTGATCTTGGAAATGACGGCCAGACAAAGGATGCAGGCGAGTCCGCCGGAGAGCGTGCGTGCGACGAGTCCGAGGTTGGGCTGAACGGATGCGTTCACTCCGGTCTTGTCATGACCATGATTTTTCTGGCAGCGGCCGGCATTGCTGGATTTGCAATAATTAGGAAAAGACGGGCCTAGCCAAGCCCGGATCCGTCTGGCACCTGCCTGGTTTTGCCCATGCCCGGAACAGGAATGGGGAATCTGGGATCCGGACAGGACCTCGATCACAGCAGCAATCCTGCCTTGGATGGCAGGAGCGCTGGTCTGACTGCCCCCGTCTTTTCACACGGCGTGTACTGTAGCTGCAACGCCGCCTGGCAATGAACGGGGGCCCGGCACCTGGGGGCCGAATGGATGCGCACATGCGGCCCCTGTCTGCTCCTGCCGCATCCGCCCATCCACCCTGTCCTGCCACGTGCTCTGCAGGATCCAAAAAAACAGCCCCCGGCATCATATGTGACCGTCTGCCTGCACCGTGCTCGTATCTGGGCGTGCGGATCAGACGACTGTCAGTGCTCGAGCTAAAAAAATAAAGAGTAAGGATTCTATCCTGTCCGCATGATGTCTATCTTGACGGCTGGATTGCTCCACATGTGAGTGGACGTGAGATCACCGTCGCCCATGATTCCCGTATGGGGGATGATCACTCCATCCTCTGCAATTTCCGGATTGCTTGCGCCTGTCCCCTCATCGTCAGATGAGACGCCAATGGCGTCCTGGCACGGTGGTACCATGTCAGCGAAATCCTCGGTGTTGGTCTCCGTCCTTGCATCGTACGCCTTTGCATATACCGTCTTTTCATGATAGTAGGGCAGCCTGACGCTGTCAATTCCTGCAAAGCCGTCGTTTGTACAGACCAGCATGCTTGCAAATGACAGGTACCTGTGGTCCCCGCTGGCAGAAATCGTAAACGTCTCAGAGTGGGCAAGATCCGTCTGTCCCGGATCATTTGCCGGAACAAGCGGTACGGTGCCCTGTACTATGTCAAAGATCCCCTCGCCTCCGGTCATGCTCTGGACCAGCGGCTCTGCGTCGCCGTTCTCTGCAAGCTGCCGCAGCTGCTCGCTGGACTCGTGGCCTACAGTGAAAAACCCGGCATCCCTGGCATGGGTGACTAGCAGGGGGGGAGTGATTGGCTGGCCCGGCGTGATGTTTGTGACGGTAACCTCGTAGGTTACGGTTCTGGCCGCACTGGATTCCTGAGCCCCCACAACGCCTGCAATGGTGATGATTGCAGCCATTGCCGATACTGCAAAGACTCCAGCTCCTTGTTTTGCGTTCATTGAGAATCGAACCGAATGTCTTCATTTAAAGATTAGACCAAATCATGCCAGAATCCTCTCCAGATCAAAAAGCCGGCAGGCCTGTCAGGAAACCCGGGTGGCCTAGTCCTGCGTCCGGGCAAGCCTTGAGAGATCCCTGATCTGCGACCGGACATAGTCAAATCCCTCCTGCCAGAACTTTGCGGAGCTGATGTCGAATCCGTACTCCCCGAGCAGCGGCTCGGGCTTGACTGACCCGCCGGCGGCCAGGATTTCGATGTATGGCCCAACAAAGTCCGCGCCCTCCTTTTTGTACCTCTGAAACAGGGACAGCGCCAGCAGGTTGCCAAACGAGTACGCATAGCAGTAAAACGGCGTGTGGTAAAAGTGGGGGATGCAGCTCCATTCCACCGCAAAGTCATCTGAGACTTCCACGGAGCTGCCAAACTGCTCCTGCAGGCCGGCCAGGTATGCCCTTGAGATCTCGTCTACTGTCGTGGTTTCCGCAACCTGCCTGTGAGCCTCTATCTCAAACAGCGTGAAAAACGACTGCCTCATGATTGTCGCATACAGGTCGTCGATCTTTGCCGAAAGCATCCCCACCTTTTCGTCGTCTGTCGCCTTCTCTGACATGCTGTCGTACAGCAGCAGCTCAGAAAACGTGGATGCCGTCTCTGCAAGCGGCAGCGGCGCATCGTGCACCAGAATCGAGCGCCCTCCGGCGGCCTGGCTGTGCACCGCGTGGCCCAGCTCGTGGGCCAGGGTAAAGACGTCCCTTGTCCTTCCGGTATAGTTGACAAGCACAAACGGCGTGATCCTGGGCGACGGCGTGCTACAGAATGCGCCGTCCCGCTTTCCTGCCCGGATCTGCGAGTCTATGTGGTTCTGTGCAAAGACGTTCCTTGCAAGATCCGACAGCCTGGGACTGAACCTTCCCAGTGACTCCAGGACCAGGCTCACTGCCCTGTCATATGAGTATCTTCTCTCCCTGCCTTTTCTCGAAGGTGGTGCGTACAGGTCGTAGCGGCGCAGCTTTTTCATTCCGGCCATCCTTGCCTTTTGGATGAAGAACCTCTGAAAGACCGGGCCGTTGGCCTTGCATGCATCTAGGAGCGCGGCGACCGTCTTGTCGTCGACGTCGTTTCCTATGTTTCTAATCGAGATCGGCGAGGAGTGCCCCCTGATCTGAACCCCCTCGTCCCTCCAGTTGAGCACGATGTTCTGGTAGATCTCGCCCAACACGCCCCTGTTGTCTGTAAATTTTGCCAGCAGCGACCTGTATGCTGCCTCCCTTGTCTCCGGACTCGGACTCTTGACGAGGTTCGTAAGCTGCTCCCTTGTCATGGTTCTTGTCCTGCCGCCTGTCCTTACCCTGTACTCAAACGCATTGGTGATTTTGTCATACAGCTTTACGAGGGCCGAGGCCCCCGTGACGTCCAGCGTGTTGATTATCCGCTCCTCGGGCTCTGACAGGGAGTACTTTGCGACAAGCCTCTTGTGCCTGAGGTGCCCCCCAAGCTCGCCTGCCCCCCTGATCAGCCTCTGGGCGTTCCCATCGTCGATCTCCTGCTTCCACCATAGATCAAAGAACAGCACCTGGTTGGATACATCAGAGCCCAGTTTGCTGATCCTAGTCAGCAGCGAGGTTGCCTCGTCTGACTGCGTATCTGCAGCATAAGACAGCGACGCAAAGCCCCCGATCATGCTCATCTTTTCCACTAGCCTTTCCTCGCCTGCAATGATATTCATGAATGCCCTGGATGACATTCTGGGATCCAGTCTAGGCCTCTTCCTTTTAAACGACCTGGCAAGTTTTTCGATCTCCCCGATCTGCGCCTCGAATCCCGGATCCTTCGGATCCACTGCCAGCTTTCCCAGATCCCACCGCCGCGTCTGATATCTTGCCATTTTTTTCAAGATCTTGCCTGCCCCTAAAAAACCAATACCCGGAAAAAAGGCAAGGGTTTGCCCCTCCCGAAAATGCGGCGTGGCGGGGACGGTGATCAATGTTCTGACCCACGGTGTTGCCTGTGGGGTAAATTCTTACGAAAAAAGTACAATGGTTTTCGGGCCGGCCCATTGGAGGGCGCCTTCGGCACGCCCCATGCAGTCACGGGGCGGACATCTCTGGTGACGATTAAAAGTTTTTGAGCACATGTGGGTGTGAGCTACGCAGGAATGCGCTTTTTGATGATCAAAGACTTTCAATCGCCACTATCCACTCACGGCATGAGGAAGGCGCCGATCAGACGTCTTTGCCTAGTATTTTTTGAGGGTGCTCTTGTACTTTTTGACAGAGTCTAGAATCACCGACTTGGCATCCCTTGCCGACTCCCAGCCGAGTATCTCTACCTTCTTTCCCTCCAAATCCTTATACACTTGGAAAAAGTGCGCAATCTCTGACCTGTAGTGGTCTTCTATGTTTGAGATGTCTGCGGTGTGCAGGTATCTTGGATCATTGGTTGAGACGCAGATGATCTTGTCATCTAGCGCCCCGTCGTCTTTCATGCGCAGCAGCCCTATCGGTCTGGCCTCGATCAGGATTCCGGGATATGTCGCATTTGTCACCAGAACCAGCGCATCAAGGGGGTCTCCGTCCTCTGATAGCGTCTGGGGAATGATTCCATAGTCTCCCGGATAGTGAAACGGCGAGAACAGGACCCTGTCAAGCCTCATCATGTTGTGCCTCTTGTCGTATTCATACTTGTTCTGGGAACCCTTTGGAATCTCCACGATCACGTTTACAATCTCGGGGATGTCGATCCCCGTCTCTATGTCGTGCCAAAAGTTCTTGCTCATGATATGCTGCGGGTGGCGGGATTGGTATATGTTTATTCTTTTTTGCCCAGGACGATGTCCCTGATGTCATCGGGGGACTCTGCAATAAAGTCCGGCCCCTCCCTCCTCAGCGCGTCCATGGTGTTAAACCCCCACGATGCCGCTATCATCTTGACCTTGGTCTTCCTTGCGGCGTAGATGTCCCTGATCTCGTCTCCGACATAGTATATCCTCCTTTTTTGAAGTCTGTTTTTGCGTATGATTGCCCTCAGGATCCTCCCCTTTCCAAACATGCTGCTCCCCGAGTACAAAAAGTCAAAGACATCCAGGTCGTTGTTTATGAGAAATTCCTTGACATTTTGCTCCGTGTTGGACGTCAGGATTCCGATCTCACATCCCCCCTTTTTCAGCTCCAGCAGCGTTTCTTTGATCTCGACTGCCGGCTTTGCCTGCGCCACCCCTGTGTTGACCTCCCGGCGCACCCTCTTTAGTACAAACGGCAGCTTTAGCAGCGAGATCCCCAGGTGCTTTAGGATCTGCCCGGGGCGCTTTCCCCGCAGCACCATGACCTCCTCCTCCCTGATCCTTTTGTATCTGAATCTCTCTGAAGATTTGTTGATTGCCTCTATGAAGAGGTGCACCGAGTCTGCTATGGTCCCGTCAAAATCAAAGATTACTATGGTCTTCAAGCCGCCTACGTGTGGCCACCATGCTGCGGGCTGATAAACCGTACGGTTGTAGCTAGGCACAGCCGTCAGCCGTACCCCCTGTCGTTTTACCGCATCCATTGTTGACTGGAGGGAGGGTCATAGACCCAGTCTCATGTGGGGGATCCTGAGCCTGGCTGTGTTTTGCCCCGCATCTGCCCGGGTTGCTTTTTCTGGAACACTGACTCTGGATTGGCCTGCCTGACACCTGGCTTCATTTTGCCCAGCTGCGTTTCTGGACGGTCCGCCGCATTTTCAACGCCCAACAAAGCATGCCGGCTGGCTGCGCCATGCGTCTGATCATGTCGGCGAGCCTGCCTAGCTGAGACCTCTATCCGTAGTCGATCCTCTTGATTCGTACGTTGCAACCGTGCGTATCTAGGTAGTGTCCGACAAAATTGGCAAGCTGTTCTCCGATCCGGTATCCTGCGGCCCCCTCCATCATGCCTGACCCCTCGATGATTCCGGCCATCTCCTCGCTGACTTTAATGTTAAAAAACGTCCACCCGAATCTGTCAAACGGCTCCCCGATGGTCACCCCCCCTGCCATGCCGCACTCCTTTTCCAAGTCCGACAACGCCTTCCGCACAATCGCAATCTCCCTCCCATATGACCGCGTGCTTAGCTGAAACAACGGGTTCAAGATGCGTCCACCCTTTTCCTGTCCCTGCAGGTTCCACACAGATAGCCTTCCCTCATCTTGCAAACCTCATTTTGAAACTCCCGGGTTCTTGAAAATCTCTCCGATGCCTTTACTCCACCCGGAACCCTTTTGCTGCAGTTTGTACAGATGATCTCGATATCCATTCTGACTGTTTTTTCATTCTCTCTTATTTTTCCGATGATCAACGACTTTTTTCATCGCCGCTGGTATTTGAGAATTCTCCATCACGAGGATTAGTTTGAGCTAGTTTTTCAAAAACCACGCACAAAAAAATTAGTGCAAACTAATTAGGCGTTTCTAATTTTCGTATTCTTTATCTGCCACTCTGACCAGTACAACACATGAATGCGTGGGGCAGGTTCTGGAAATGGTACGAAAGCAAAATCCTTGGAAGCATTGTTGTCATTGCGGCAATTCAATTCATCCAAATTCCACACATGATCTGGAACGCAGACCTGTATCTGGAAATGGGCCTCGTCAGCAGGCTGCATCCTGCCTTGGACTGGCTGCTGTACGGGGTGGATCTCATCGAGATTGTATCCATAATCAACGTGGGCATGATAATGTACAGCCTGCTCAAGAAGCGCAGCGCACAGAGAATCACAACCTCCTGATTTTTGCAGTTTTAAAAAACCCCACACCACGTTTTTCCAATGGCCTGGCTATAGTGACGACTGAAAGTCTTTGATCATCAAAAATCGTCTTCCTGCGTATTTCATGCCCATATGTGCTCAAAAACTTTCAGTCGTCACTATAGATCGGAGTGTCGGGCCCGCAGCGGACGTGGATGAAGTTTTCTAGGCTTGACTTGGATCCGCTGATCACGCTGACACCCTTTGGCAGGTTCCTGACTTCGGGCGCCGTCGTGCGGCAGGACGGGGTCTGAGCCGGCAGAGATGCCGTCATGCCTATGCTGATGATCATTGAAAATTTCGCCTGATTACACGCTGCGCTCAAGGTACCTGTAGATGTCAACCTTGATGGAACACGTCCTAAAGTATTCCGAGACGGCCCTTTTGAGGTGATCTACCGTCTCGTAAAATGCCGACGTGACCGGCCCGTACTTGGCATCCTTCCAGACTGCCTCTATGACGCTCAGCTCCGGCCTGGCTACCGGCAGGTACAGCAGAACGACGTCTGGTTTTTTCTTCAGGCACCTGTGGACCTTTCCTGTCTTGTGCTGTGCTGCGTTGTCCATCACCATCAAAGCCTTTCCCCACTTTTTGTGCACCTGCTTGAGATAATGCACAAAGTTTGCGCTGTTGAATTTGCCGTATGTGCGCATCAGCCTGGTTCCGTCATCTACAACATTTCCGTATACCATGACGCACTCCTGCCGGATCGTTGTACCTCGATCCTGTCTCCAACGGGCGACCAGAGCCTTTTGCCGTCCCTTCCCACGCTGACGAATATCGATTCATCCTGTACGGCTGTCCTGAATCCGCGCCTTTTTTGCAAGCTTGATCGCGATTCTTGCCGCCCTTTGCCACCGTCTTGCCGCGGTGTATAACGGCGGCGCAGACGTTTGCCGAGGCCACATCCGAGAACGTGATCACACCCCCGGGGAGGCCATATGTGCATTCGGCACGCCGGCTACCACACTGTCTGACAACGGCAGGTGCTTCAACTGCGGCCGTAGCAAGAAGAACATGCCCGGGAGGACGTGGAGGCCGACGACCTTTGAGGCCGAGCTGCTGGAGAGGGGCATCGGGCTGATAAACTCCAGGCCGTACCACCTAGAGACCAACGGCAAGCTGGAACGACTCCACGGCAGCATAGAGAAGGAAATCCAACACTATGAGAGCCTGTCTGCATACGTGGGGTACTATAACGAGTGCAGGCTGCACTTTGCGCTGGATATCGACAGGTGTGGGACGTCGATGCAGGCGTTCTCTGCAAGGGAGGCCTCAGAATCGATCAGGAAAAGTGACCCAAAATGGATGGAGGGGGACATCAATGGTAACAGCTCGGGCTTCAGAAGTGATTTACAATTTCAGGCACAAATTCTGTTTGATCGGCCTTCTTTGATGGCAAAATTCGTGCCTGAACTTCCAGAGCCCGAGCTGTTACTTTTTCTCTCGTATTCGGCATAGCATTCCGGAGGCCTCGTGTACTTCTTTGACTCCTCCTCACTGTCTTTCTTGGATTCCCTCTTCTTGGTTTTTGATTTCATTGTACGGGGACGGCGATCCATAAGGTTGTCGCATCCTGCGCTCATGATCTATGGGCTTATCGGGGGATTTCTGGAAAAGTTCTGGACAACGCCGATTGCAAGATCCGTGTTGTGGGATCCAAAAAGTAGTTCGCCCCGATCTATAGTTTATCCAGGTTTCGTTAAACAATATTCCTCTTCATGATTCTTAGGACATTGACAATAAGTTTTCTATTTGATAGTAAAACAATTCCTCTGTAGTGTTTAACTCTGAATCTATAGTAAGGGTATTTTCTCATCTTGCTTATGTCTATACGGATCTTGTTTCATGCTATCTATCTTGTTTAAAATATCGTTTCTTAATGCGTCATCAACAATTTTGTCAATTTCCGCCTCTACGTTTTTGGGAATTATAACAGTCCACGACATGATAGAAAGATTATTTCCTGGCGTATTTTTGTCTAAGTTGTTCTAGCGTCTTGTATTTGCCCTCTTTAATTTGTCCTAATGATTTTTCAATCTGTGCTACATCATCGTCAGTTAGGAGATCATCTTGTTCGTCTGTGTAAGCACTAATCATCCTCTTGATCACTTCCTCAAAGGATTCGTTTGGAAAGTTTTTCAATTCGACGAGCACCTCTTTAGTTTTTTTCGAAAGCGACACGCTTGATTGTTGTGACATTATGACGTGCTATAGAATGCTATAATATTTAATAGTTATATTGCACTGAACGGTAAGAGTTTACCCCCTCCCGAAAATGCGGCGTGGCGGGTACGGTGATCAAGGTTCTGGCCGGCAACATCACCTATGGGGTAAACTCTTGCCACTGAACGTATGATGGGGGGGGGGGTTGTTTCCTGATTCCACCTGCCTGGCTCAATCTGCATGTTTTTCTTAACCTTTGCCCCCTTGCCCGCCTGGTCCCCATGGCATGTTAAAGGTTTTCAGGAATTCTGGTGAATTGGGCAACAACCCCCGTATCATCATGCCCTGACTCAAACCCCGCTGTATGATGCCGGCAAATACTCTGTCTGGACATGCGTGCTGGATGAACCTGCCAATTGCGGCCCGCAGCAACATGTCGCCCTGCCTCTGTTGCCTTTTGCGGCGTGATAAAATGCGCAGCGCCTTTGAGTCTCAGCTAAATTACAATTAGAGTTGCAACTTCGAGCCATTCAACCGTGCTCCCATGACTTTTTGCCCTGTACTGCCCAAGAGCAGCCCGCAGCACGACATGGTGCCGGTGCATTGAAAATGCATGTTTTGATCTTGGATGCAAAGACAACGGCACATACATTCCTGTGTGCGGGCAGCACAGCGGTGCGGATCACGCGTCTGGATTTTTTTATTCATGGGGCTGAGCAATTGCAGGCGGCCCATTGATCCTGATGATCTGGCGCGATCCACCGTATGGTGAAATCCTTGCGGGCTCTAGCCGGCCGATACTGCTGGCCATTCTTCACACATTAATCGCTTAGAATAATTACCAGGCAAATCAAATTTTAGCGTGAAAATTCTGATTACGGGTGGCTGTGGATTCGTCGGCTCTCATCTGTCCAAACGCCTGCTTGAGCAGGGACACAAGGTCGTTGCCTATGACAACTTTTCAAACTCTAAAGAAAGCGAAGATTCACTGCAACCAAGCGTCGTCAAGGGAGACATACTTGATTTGCCACATATCTCAAAGTGCTTGGAAAAAACCGACCTGGTCATACATCTGGCCGCGCAGATCAGCGTAACTGACTCAAACTCGGATCCCGAGAAAACCTTGAAGACCAACGTTCAGGGCACAGAAAACGTCCTAAACGCATGCGTTGAGCAGCAGGTAAAGAATTTCATCGGCGTCTCTAGTGCCGCCGTGTTTGGAAACCAGAACGACATCGTTCTTTCAGAAAATTCTCCGACCCTTCCAACCTCCATCTATGGCAAAAGCAAGCTTTTGATGGAAAAGATGATCACTGATTTTTCAAAAAATCACAACGTCAACTCCGTAATCCTGAGATTCTTTAACATATATGGACAAAACCAGTCACCGCAGCATGCCGGGGTGATAGCAAATTTTTTAGACAAAATCAAAAGTTGCCAGCCCATTGCAATATACGGGGACGGAAGCCAAACAAGGGACTTTGTTCACGTTGATGATGCGATAAATTGTGTTGATCTTGCGATACAAAAAATGGGTGGCAAGTCCGGAAAGGTTTACAATGTCGGAAGCGGCCAAAGCATCAAAATTCTAGATCTGGCAAATCTGCTCATCAGACTTTGTAAAAAAGACACTCCGATAAACTTTCTTGGCCCGATAGACAATGACATCATTCACAGCCAGACTTCGATAGAACTGGCATCCAACGATCTGGGATATGTGCCAAAGAGAACGCTGCAGGACGGACTGTCTGAACTTTTAGAGCTTTCTGCTAGAAACTCGCAGTTATAATTTGACAAGACCGGCGGACTTCGGGCGGCGGATCAGTTTTCCTACTGCGGCTTTATGGATCGAAGCATTGATCAGTCTCTGCAAAGGCGCCGCACAAAGCGGTTTCAAGTTCGGAGCAATTCTAATTGGGTCGCCTGCCGCAGATCCGCATCATGTTGCCGCCTGCATTGTGACGAACGGGTACTATGTCTGCGAAAATTTGCCTCCGGCATCTCGGATGTGAGAGCCTGCCGCGAACCAACGTCCGGCTTTTCTGGCACGATCGGGGCTGCCTCCTAACTCGCCGGAACTCCTGAAAACCGCTGAGGTGCCACGTCAGTACTTCCTAGGTGTACTTTTACAGGCACGGTAATTACGTAATTTGGAGAAGATCTTATGCGTAAACGAAGTTAGCGGCTATGCCGTGCCGGGTCTGCAAAAGCACACCTAGGAAGTACTGACGTGGATCAGCCGTGCAAAAGGGCGGAAATTCAGAAAGGCGTGCGGACTGTGCCAGGCAGGCGGAATCAGGAAGCAACCCCGGTCCAACGTGGCGCAGGGGATAAGGCTGAGGATGTGGCTGTACAACAAGTGGATCGCAGAGGAGGCGGTGGCCGCCATGCAGGAACCTGGTGCCGGTAGTGATCCGGGCGGATCGATTGGGCCCTAGTCGGAGTTATGCGACAAACTGCACAACACCAAAGTATCAAATATAATGCCATAAAATATGCTGATCGTGGAGGTAACACCAAGCCATGTACCGTTAAAACGCCGCCTTTTACGTAGAATGAAAAACAGGATAAAGGATCTGCTGCTTGTTGGCAGCCGACTGCACAACTACCAGATCACGTGCCCTGTCTGCGGCCGCTCAAGAAACGTTCAACGAACTGACTTTCGGAGGTCTTTGAGGTACCCGAGGGCGTCCGCGTTCTTGATTCCACGCCGGCTGAACAACATCACGTCGTTTCTCTTTACTTTGCCGGATTTTCTTGTCATAGGGGCCGCCAAGTCGGCTACCACGTCGCTGTATGGCCTGATGTGCTCGCACCCGCATGTCCTTCCTGTACGGGACAAGGAGATAGGATACTTTGCCAGCACGACGACCTACATGTACGGCCTGTGGCGGTACCGCATCCACTTTCCGACCGTACTGCACAAGCGCTATACTGCATGGAAGGCAGGTCGCAAGATGCTGACTGGCGAGGCCACCCCAATCAACATGTTCCACCCGGACGTGCCGGGCCGGGTCAGGGCCACGCTT
>CAYGCI010000029.1:0-12398 GCA_964348355.1 uncultured Nitrosopumilaceae archaeon
ACAGTCACGCGTGCGCCGGCCCTGACTCGCCCCATTTGTAGCCCGTGCGCCGGGGACATCGCCGCTAATTTCGTTTACGCATAAGGTCTTATGCGTACAATTCCCAGTCCTGAGGATCCAGTTTGAGAAATATTTGTAACAGTTCAGGCTTCGGAAGTGATTTACAATTTCAGGCACAAATCCTGTTTGATCGGCCTTCTTTGATGGCAAAATTCGTGCCTGGACTTCCAGAGCCCGACCTGCTACCCGGACGGCCCAAATGGCTGCGCTACGAGCGCATGTATTCCAACGCAATGTGGCACGTGGACTGGCACGAGACGAGGGATCCGCGCCTGGAAAGGCTCAACTTGGCAGGCGTATCATGACGATTCCTCGCGGTGCATAACCGGATTCGGCGTCTTTGAGAGCGCGACCTCGGAGAACGCAGTCCTGGTGCTGCGCGGGGCCGTCAGGGAGTTCGGGACGCCGGCCCAGATGCTGTCTGACAACGGCAGCTGCTTTACGTCGGCTACGCGGCACCCCCAGGGGCAGCTGGACGCCCACGCTGTTTGAGGACGAGCTGCTGGAGCGCAACATCATGCTGCTCAACTCGCGCCCGTACCACCCCCAGACCAACGGCAAGCTGAAGAGGTGGTTTGGGACGCTTGAGAGGGAGCTGGCGCACTTTGGCAAGATAGACGAGTTCATCGAGTTCTACAACGAGCGCAGGACGCACTGGTCGCTTGACATAGAGCGTGCCGAGACGCCCAGGATGGCGTTCCGGAGCCGGGAGGCCACAAAAGCGATCAGGAAAAGCGACCCCAAATGGATGGAGAAGGATACTAATGTTAGGCGGAACTAATTATCATATGAGACACTTTTGATGATCAAAGACCTTCAATCGCCACTATGGGGAATCATCATGAGTGAATCCCCCGGCAGGTGCAGCTAGGACGAGCTACCCCCTGGTGGAAATCACCAGATCCACCTTGTAGCCCACCTCGATCCTGTCGCTGATCCTCAGCCTCCATGGGATAAAGCTGGGCCTTTGCGTGTCCTTTGATACCCGGAGGTGCAGCCTTTCTAGCTCAAGGCGCAGGGAGCCGGGATCGACGGGGCGGCCGACCGAGGATGTCCCGCGGTTGTTGTCGTAGGGATCTGCCAGGATCAGTGTTCCCCCGACCTGTCCCGACAGGACGGACAGGAGCTCGCGCGGCTCTATCACATCGAGCAGGTTAAGGCCCACTACCGTGTCAAATCTCCTGCATCCAAAGGGGTGGTCAAGTGAGTCTGCTACAAAATAGTCCAGCCTTTCGTTGAACCTAGTCTTGGCTACAAAGAGTGCAGAAAAGGATCTGTCGATTCCAAGGGTGCGTATGTTGTATTTTGAGAGGTGGCCAGATACGATGCCGACAGAGCAGCCGTGCTCCAGGGCGATGCCGGGATCCAGCCCTGCGACGACCTGCCTTATTCTTGAGTAAAAGGCAGAGCCCCTGCTTGAGGAGTATACCTGCGCCCAGTGATACTCGCGATCGCTTTTGTCGGTCCGGGGCCTGCCCCCCTTGAGGGACATCCTGATAAACGACCTGAGCTTGGGGCTCCGGGCCCGTGCATGCAGCTGCCCGCCGAGTTTCGGCCTCTCAGAAAGGTAGGATCCGGGCGTCCTCCACAGTATGGGAATCTTCATTATAATGGGAAACACGCGGCTGCATTTTTTGCAGGTGAGAAACCCCTCGTTGACTTCCCTGGTCGCATCAAAGACGTCCAGCTCCAGCCCCCCGCCGCAGCCCACGCATCGCAGGTATTCCAGGCTGGACTCGTGCATCACATACATGCTGGTTCTTGCGGTATAATACCCATGCCAAGCTTTCCAGATAATGTTAAATGGAGTGCGGGCCCGAGTGTCTGCGATGGGGGAGTTTAAGGAGTTTGCCGAGGCGCTCTTTGGCCAGCTCAGCGTGGAGCTTGGCGAGGAAAGGGAGATTGCGGAGCTGGCAGCAAGGGCCGGCGATACGCTTCCCAAGGGCATCCGGTTCAGGGAGCTGGAGGATGTTGCAGGAGAGGTCCTGCCAGAGTGCCGGCAAAAGGCAGAGGAGTTTCTGGGGGTGGCAGTCCCCGATGACATCGATGTGAGGTTCCCCGAACTCGCAGAGCTGAAAAAGCTCAAGGGCGACAAGGTCTTTGCAGACGGGGAGTCAAGGGGGTTTGTAAGGGATCTGTTCGGGGCGGTGTCAAGGGAGGATCAGCCGAGGATAGCGGAGCTGATGGAGGCGGACACCGCAAAGTACCTCGTTTACTCCACATACGCAATACAGTACATCTCAAAGATCACTACCACGTACGGGGACTATCTGGACTCGGCAATCTACCTAAACAAGTTCATCCTGTCGAGGTACCCCCCCATAATCCTGCAAAAGCGGGGGGAGCCGTACGAGGCAGGCTTTGAGGACATCAACTCCGGATACCTGGGGGCAGTCAAGATGACGGTCCTCGAGGAGCTGGTGCACTCGGCCCAGGAAAACCTGCAGCAGATCAACATGAGGGCCGCACGCGAGGTAAACAGGATCAACGAGGAGCTTGCAGGCATAGTCCTGGGGCTGGACTCTGGGACAGTCGGCGAGCTGACAGAATACTGCCAGCTCCAGGCCGTGCCTGAGGACTTTCCGTTTGCAAGGAGGGCAAACCTGTTTTTCTTCTTGAACCCGGATCACTTCCTGACCGAGCAGATCGGGCCGGACGTCATGACGTTCACGCACGTGGAGATCGACCCCAGGATCGGCGGGGCCATCCCGCAGCTGCTGGACATATACAGTAGGTGGCTGGCCCCGATCCAGCGGCACCATGCGGCCTTTACGGTCATGGAGGGGATGGCCGCCTTTGCAGTCGAGAACATCCTAAAAGGCGACAGGGACTTTCAGACATATCTTGCCACGTTCATGGGAACCGACTTTTCGTCATACCAGGTAAGGAAGGGCATGGGCAGGGACTTTGTCGGGGCCGCCTTTGAAAGGCACGGAAGGGACGCGTTCAAAAAAATCATCGATGCGCCGCCCACGACAAGGGAGCTAAAGGATCCGCAGGCGTATCTTGGCAGGCTGTAGGCCGTGCACCTTGAGCTCAGAGACTAGCCCCGGGGCGGCGGGGTGGCCGGCAATCGCGGAGGATCCCGGCCTGAGCCTTGTCGAGAAGGGCCTGCACCTGGCAAGAATAGTAGAGTATCCGGACCTGGACATGGAAAAATACACGCGCATGATAGGGGAGATCGGGGCCTCGCTGCGCGAGACCGTCGGCGACGTGCGCAACCCCACGTACCTGATCTCCATGCTAAACGAGCACCTCTTTGACAACATCGGCATGGCCGGGGACGAGGACGACTATTACGATCCAAAGAACAGCTTTGTAAACGAGGTGATTGACAAGAGGTCGGGACTGCCGATCACCGTCTCGATAATTTATGCCGAGGTGGCAAAGCACATAGGGCTGGACCTGCGAATCGTCGGGTTCCCAAGCCACGTCCTTGTAAAGTTCGGGGAGGAGCTGGTAATCGATCCGTTCTACGGGGGCAGGGTGCTCGGAGTCGAGGAGCTGCAGCAGATCCTGGATCTGAACTTTGGCGGCGGGGTGGAGTTCAGACCGGAGTTTTTGGACTCGATTCCGGATAAAAAGACGCTGGCCAGAATGACCAGGAATCTGAAGATCTCCTACATGCACTCGTACGCCTTTGAGAAGGCGGGGCTGTGCACGGATCTTGTCATGGCCCTGGAGCAAAACGTCCCCGAGGACATAAGGGACAGGGGGATCATCGAGGAGAGGCTGTCAAGGCCCCAATCCGCACTGGCGCATCTTAACCGGTACCTGGAGATGAGCCCAAATGCGGATGATGCGGACTTTGTTTTGGGCCTGATCAGGAGCATTAGGACAAGAGTCTAGTCGATGATCGAGCTTACATCGTTGCCTTTTTTGATCTGGGAGATCTCATGGCGGGCAATCCTGTTCCTCAATGCACTCTTGAGGATGTTTACCTCCTCCCTCACCAGGGCAACCTCATCTTCTAGCTTGGCCACTCGTTCATAAATGGTCTCGGCTTCGTTTGAACTCATGCTGTGATAGTGAAAAAATTATCTTAAAAAGTTATGGGTTTGCTCGCCGGCGGCTACGCTACAGGTCAAACTCCTGCCGGCACTTTTCACACTTGCATTTCTCCTGGCCGGGGTGGCCAATCAGGAAGATGCGCCCGATTGTCTGGCATACGGGACACATGCCTGTCGTGACGTTTTTTGGGCCCGTCCTGATGATTTTCTGAGTCTTTCGACGCCCCATGATATGGGGGCCATTTTCGGATTATTAAGTCTAATTTTTCAGAAAACAGTCTTCCCAGAAGCACCGCGTCAAATCATCCCCGGCTCGAAGCAGTTTAGATGAGGACGCCTGCAGATCCGCATGTCGCCTCCTCCACCTCCACGGGCCGGTTACTGGGAAGACTGTCAAAATGACGCGGCGGGCTGCAGGCGGATGTTCTGGCCCGGGCGGGGAGGCCACACTGGCAGCCATGGACTCCCGAAGGGACGTCTGCAGTAGGCGGGGGCGTCTGGCCGCCAAGTGCCCCAAAGGCTTTTGCCCGCCGGCATGGGCCTGGCCCCGTCACCAAAAGAGATCCGCCCGGGATCCAGTGCGGGCATGCACCGTGAATGGTGGCACGGACAGCGCCGGCCGATCACGGGGCGATTGCAGGCTCTGTGGCCGGCTGCTGCGCGCGGGGGCGTACGAGGTCACCTACCATCATCAGTTAGGCATGAATTAGCATGAATGGTTGTGATCCTCGTGCCTAGCTAGCAAGGGGACGTGACCACATACGCGGGGGCTTTTACCACGAATGCCGTCCGGGGACTGCCCGGTGCTGGAAAACAGGCAGTGGCCATCCCGGGCGGGGCAGCCGCCCACGAAGGCAGCCGGAGTACAGCTTGGGAAAGCCTTGCTGCGATAAAAAACATCTCAGGCCCGGATCCCCAAGACCGAAAGCTGCACGCGCGTGACATTTGGAGCTGCTCTGGCTTTAGATGAAGGCGGGCCCTGCAAAAAAACAGGAGACGTCCACGGATGTCTCGTCCTGCCTGCAGATCCGACGCTGCGCCGGCCGGCGCGGGCAAGCCGGGACGGGGGACAGACGCGATACGCCAAAACCGCCAGGACACCGCCGGACTGTTGTAAAGTGCTCTGCGTTTTAAGGCAGGAGGTCTGCGCCGGCAGTGGATTGCCTTTCACAGGCGCCAGTCAAAAGACGCCAGTCAGAAATCAGGTATGTGGTTTGGGGCCCGGTCAGAGCGGGCAGGCCGGGGCACGTCATCGGGGATGCGGTCCTTGCAAAACCACACCTGCAGGTCTGGCTCAGCCTGCAGACATGATCGCACGTGTGGCTCACGGGCACCAAGGATGACTCCGACTTGCAGGCTTTGTCATGGTGGGAAATGTACGGGCCCTGCAAAGGATCGCATAGTCCCGGCACCAGTGGACCTGGCGGCGGCAGGATCCGCAGGGCGCCATCCTGCAGTCGCACCGATGGGGTTCCTGCCGTGTCATGCGGTATCTTCTGCGCATCCTTTGCGCGAGCCCAGCCAGTGCAACAGTCCGGGCCCCGCAGTCAACTCATAAAAAAACGGACTAACTTTGACATATCGTGCCTATTTCGACAAAAAGTGTTCGGATTTCAACTGTGCGCACTGGAGGTTTAGGCGCGAGTTTTGCCACCCCGGAGGTCTCTCCTTTCGGGCAGATTCGTGCCTGAAATCAGGAACGGCCTGGCCCGAGCTGTTGCCAGCCAGTCTATTTCATCAGGATAAGGGGTTGTGCGCTTTTTTTGTACACCGGCACTCCATCTACAAGTGGCGCGGGGAGGGGGATTTGAACCCCCGTGTCCTTGCGGACATGGAATTAGCAATCCCACGCCCTACCAGGCTAGGCGATCCCCGCATGTCCTGGCTAGGATGGTTCTGTAAATAAATTCACTCTTCGCCAAACCTGGCATAGTTTCTGACAATATCCTCGATCGGGGTGCGTCTTCCCCCCACCGTCTTGAGATCCACCTGGATCCTCTTGTTTTTGACGGTAATGATGTTGTATGTGTTCTCAAAAAGGCCCCTGACCCGCTCCGACGTGGCGGTTCCGGCGTTTACGACCATGAGCCTGCCAAAGTTCCAGGCCCAGGGCCTGTGCTTGTGGCCGCACAGGACAAGGTTGACATCGGTCGCAAGTATGGTTCGAAGCACGTCGCCTGCATCGACGACGGTCAGCTGATCAGAGCCTGTGTCAGGAATGGCGACGAGGTGGTGGTGCATTGCAAGGATCTTCACCCTGTCCTTGTATTTCCTCATGGTCCTCTCCAGCCACAGGTTTTGGCGGTATCCGACCTCCCCGTCGTTTCTGTCAGGCCGAGTGGTGCCGAGGGTCACCAGGACGGTATCCCGGTCCAGCTCGTTGACTGTCTCAAACGGAAAATATTTTTTGAACAGTAGGTATCCGGTGTTTCTATAGTCGTGGTTTCCGCTAATCGTGATCAGCTTTTTGGTTTTGATCCTGCCCAAGAGCCTCTTGCATGTCTCATACTCCTTTACGAGTCCCTCGTTGGTCAGATCCCCGGTTACCACCACCACGTCGGGTTTGAGGGAGTTGACCTCCCTGACCAGTGTTGAGAAGACATCGGGTTGAAACTGGGAGCCGACGTGAAGATCAGATATTTGAACGATTATCATGCTAGGATAGAGTACCAGATTTTTGTTAATAAGTTGTCCCCATAGGATGTACATGGCCGAAGGCACGGCCAGGTGAAGCGCGTACTGGTCGGATCAAAATCCGAAAGGCCGCAGGCCGGCGGGGATCCGGCTTTTGCGGGATCCGAGCACACCCGGCGTCTGGCCCGTGGTACGCCCTGCTGAAGCAAGGTAGAATCAAATAATAAACCTACAAACTGGTCTTTGTCATGGCAAAAAAGGCCGCAGTAATGAGGGGCGACGGCATCGGCCCCGAGCTGGTAGACTGCATGCTGAAGATCCTCTGGGAGTGCAACATACAGTCGGAGATCATCCTGTGCGAGGCAGGCTCCGAGCAGTGGGACAGGGGCGGCAGAAAGGAGGCGTCATACATACCGGACAGGACAATGCGCACCCTAGAAGAGTCCGACGCCTGCTTCAAGGGGCCTACTACGACCATCCCGGCCCCGGGGGCGCCCAGGAGCGTTGCAGTCACGCTGCGGCAAAAGTTTGACCTGTATGCCAACATCAGGCCCTGCAAGACATATGACAGGCTGACTCCCGGCAGGAGGCTCGACTGTGTCTGCTTTAGGGAGGCGACCGAGGGGCTCTACACGGGGGTGGAGGCCAGGATTACGGAGGATGCGGCAATCGCGATCAGAAAGATTACAAGAAGGGGCTCCAGGCGGCTGATTGACTCGTCGGTGAGGTGGGCAGGCGACCACAACATGAAAAAGATGGTCGCCATTACAAAAAGAAACATCCTAAAGCAGACGGACGGGATATTCTGGGAGGAGGCGCAAAAGGCAGTGGAGGGGACCGGAATCGAGCTGTCAGAGATCTACATAGACAACATGGCACAGCAGATGGTCATCGCAACGGGCCAGTTCAACGGCGCGGTTTTGGTCAGCACGAACCTGTTTATGGACATCATATCGGAGCTGGCATCCGCGCTGGTCGGCTCGATCGGGCTGATCTACTCGGCAAACATGGGGGACGGCTATGCCATGTTCGAGGCAGCACACGGCAGCGCGCCGCAGTTTGCAGGGCAGGACAGGGTGAACCCGACGGCGGTGGTGCTCTCAGGCGCCTGGATGGCAGGATACCTCGGCGAGGGGCACATCAGGGACGCCATATTCTCCGCGGCCGAGCAGGTAATCGACGAGGGAAGGACCGTAACGTGGGACATTGGCGGCCAGGCGTCAACCACGCAGATGTCCGATGCGATTTCAGATGCCGCAAGACGGCTGCTGCGAAGATAGCCTGGCCCGGATCAGGATCAGCTCCTCAAAAAACAGCCTCTTTCTTGCGATTATGCCGGACTCCATGCCCAGGCTGCCGCAGTGGGAGATCAGCCCCCCATAGTCAGACAGGGAGGACGTGATGACAAGAAACCTGCCGGACGGGCTCAGGCACCCGGGTACGGTGTCGATTATCCGCCGGGCCGCCTCAAGGCCGCCCCTGCCCCCGTCAGTTGCAATGTCCGTGATCCCCTCGGTGGCTAGGTACGGGGGATTGCAGACTATTAGATCGAACTTTTTAGCCAGCGCGCTGGCGCCGTGGCAGCAGACCAGGTTTGGCGTCCTATAGGTCTGATTTGACAGAACGTCAAAATTGATGTCGGTGCCCACGACAAGGGAGAACCTCTCACGCAGCAACCGGGTCAGATAGCCGGAGCCTGAGCCTATGTCCAATGCGGCAGCGCCGCCCTCGTTCCTGATGTGATCTGCCAAAAAGAACGTGTCCTCTGCAGGAGCGTACTCCTCACCGCCTGCTAATCTGCCTGCCAAGCCTGATTATTTCATCCCCGGATAGCTCGTCTAGCCTTTTTCGGACGCTGCTGTGCATTCCGAACCTTTTCAAAATGTTTGAAACCGTCTTTCGCCTGTACGAGAACATCAGGTTTACCGCCCTTATTACGTCACGTCCCAGGGTATGCCTTTGGGTCAGCCTGAGCACCACAGAGTCGACCTCCGGGGGAGGGCTGAAGCTGCCCCTTCCAACCCTGGCTATCCTCTCTATGTCAAAGCAGTGGTTGGCGATTACCGAGACGGCCCTGGTCTGCCCCGACAGCTTTTCTGCAAACTCCTTTTGTACCATGATTACTGCGTGCGAGAATCTTCTCCCGGCCATCCACTCTATTGCGGTCCTGCTCTTGGAGTAGGGCAGGTTGGAGACAAGTATTGAGAACGTACAGTCCTCCTTGAACCCGTCTCCGTGCACCAGTGCAAGGTTCGGGATGGAGAGCCTGGACCTGGCCGCCCTGTGCAGCGCAGAGTCTGCCTCAATCGAGATTACGTTTTTTGCATTCCGGCACAGCCCGGGGGTCAGTATCCCGTGCCCGGTGCCTATCTCCAGGACGGTGTGCCTGCCGGAGATGCCAGCTGCCTTTACAATCTCGGATGCGACTGACTGCGAGCTTAGAAAGTGCTGCCCTAGCCTTTGCCGCCTGTTCATCGCTTGACGAAGAGGTTCATCCGGGTCTCCCCGGTGATCTCCTCCATGATGCGTTTTGAGATCTGCTTGACTGGCTCTTTGAATCCAATCCTGTCCTGTAAATCAGCATAGCTTTCGAATTTCTTGCGGTCCCGCTCGTCCAGCATCGCCTTCATGTAGGTCTTGCCGATTCCGGGTATGAGCTCCAGTGCATGAATCCTGGGGGTGAGCGGCCTTGCGTTGTTTAGATAGTCGACGAACCTTTGCTCGTTGCCTGTGACTATTGACTCTACGACTGCGGGCAGCTCGCTTTGTGCGGAGTTTGATATGCTGTTATAGTCCATTTTGCCCAAAACGGACAGGACTTTTGTCCGCCCCTCCTTTCCGATGTAGATCCTCTCAGCAACGTCAAAGGAGGAGTTTGAGACGCCCAGTACCTCGAGCAGCGTGAGCCTGTCCTCCCCGATTGCGGTGACGATGACTCCCTCCCGCCCCCTGACGGTCGTCGACTTGCCACGCGGGTTAGAGTCCAGTACATATGCATGCTCCTCATACCTTCTAGGTGGCACAGTTGCCCTTTGCAAGATAAAATCAGCCCCCGGTATCTAGGAGTACTCCTTGATGATCTTGAGCATTTTTTCAAGGGTTTCTGCCAGGATGAGCTTTTTCCAGCCAAAAGTAAACGAGCGAAGCTCGGCCAGCGTTGTCGGCCTGATGTTCACTATTTCTACTGCCTCCTCCTCTGTCAGATCACACTCTTTGACTAGCTTTTGCTTCATTTTTTTAGCATCTGCAGCATCGATTGTTACAAATTTTGAAACATAGTCGTATGTCCAGCGCTGGATTTGATCCATTGACTCTGGATCCCCCTTTCCAAGAATTTCCTTTACCTCAGAAACCGAAATATTCTTTTTCTTTTTTACCTCTTCCATGACTAAACACCGAACGGTTTGATATGGTCGTATCTAGTGATTAAGGTTTTTGTTTTGTTTCCCAGCTTGACATCCAGCGTAACTGAGCGCCTGCCGGCGCTTGTGACCGTGCCCACCTTGCCGTGGTAGCGCCTGTGGGGAAGGCCCTTGTGCTGTCTTGAGTCGATGATTACCAGCGCACGATCCCCCTCGGTGTACTCTCTGAGCAAGAACGCAACGCCGCGGGATGCCTTTTTTGTCATGACTGATCTAGACTTGTGTCTGAATCCATGAGAGCGGCCGGAGGTTTTCTTAGTTGCCATATCTGACTAGGAGCCCCGAGGGCCCTATTTTAACACTTATGCGTATAATAAAAAGAGAAAAGGGGGGTTACTCCTCTGTAGGCTCAAAGTCGTCAATCTCGGCCTCGTCGGCACTTGCAGTCTCAGGCTCTGAGATCTCCTGCCGTGCCTCTGCAGTCTCAACTGCTGGATCGGCTTTGGCCTTTTTTGCAGACTCGCGCTCTGCCTTTTTGGCGGCCTTTTCGGCCTCCTTTGCGGAGGCTTTTTCGGCTTTTGCGGCGTCCTTTTCGATTTGCTTGAGATGCTCCTCGGTGTCCTGTACGCCCATTTCTCCTAGCTCAAAGACTGCCTCAGATAGCGCGTGATGTGGGGAGTCTACCATTTTTGCAACCCGCTTGTTCTTTCCGCCCTTTCTGATGTAGATCCTGTAAGTACTTGCGTGTCCAAGTATGTTGCCGCCCACAGGGCGGGTTGGATCTCCAAAGAACGAGTCAGGGCTGGATGAGACCTGGTTTGTTGCAACAACAGCACAGTTGTATGCTTCTGCAATCCTCGCCAAGAGTCTTATGTATCTGCCAAGCTTTTGCTGCCTGCTTGCCAGGGTTCCACGACCCAGGTATTCCATTCTGAATAGACCGGTTGTAGAGTCTGAAATGATTAGCTTGACGTGTTCTTCTTGAATCATTTTTCCGGCTTCTTCGAGGATCAAGACTTGATGGGAGCTGTTGTATGCTCTTGCGACAATGATTCTGTCCAATACTTTGACAGGATCCATGTTGTGGGCTTGTGCAATTGAGACGATTCTCTCAGGCCTGAATGTTCCCTCTGTATCAATATAGAGAACACCGCCATCAAGGCCGCCTTCCTCTTTTGGTTTTTGCGTGCTGACACACAGTGTGTGACAAAGCTGTGTTTTTCCCGAACCAAACTCGCCATACACTTCGGTGACGGCTTGTGTTTCAACACCTCCTCCCAGGAGTTCGTCTAGCGCATCAGTACAGGTGCTAACTTTGCCAATTGATTTACGTCTGGTGTAAATTTCAGAGGCAGTCGCAAATTCCTTGGTAATTGCGCCTGATTCTGCTAGTTGTTTACGTGCATGAGTGACTATCTTCTCGCACGTTTCAGAGGCCATGCTTGATAGTTCTTCAAGCTCTACAGGCCCTCTTACGACTAGGTCCATAAGAGTGCTAATCCCTGCATCCTCTAGTTTTTTCTTGGTTACCGGACCTACGCCTTCTAGGTCAGACAGATCGAATGGTTCTAATTCCATACCGTAAGGTACGGTACCAGTACATTATAAAGATTGTGTTTTGCGGTTCTGTTAACTTATAGCGTGATAATTCCCCGTGTTAACCGTCGAGTGACGCGTTCTGGATGATTGTCTTCCACTTGTTGTCCCCTTGGATCTCAATCCCAGCCCTTGAGGCAGGAGTGTCCCCGTCCAGTCCCATGTGGGGTCTTACGTAGTTGTGGTACAGCTTGATTCCTGCAATGGCAGGAGAGTCGGTCTTTTTGAGGCCCCGGAACACCTTCTCCCTGTCACTGAACTCCCCGTTCAACCTCTCCTGGATGTTGTTGTTGGCAACCTCATTCCTGATGTGAATCTCCTTGACGTGCCGGGTTCTCGGTTTCTTTTGTGTCCAGAACTCCTTCTTGAAGGCATCATGGTACGAGGGCAGCCCGTCTGTGACAAATACGGCAGGTGTCTTTTTGGCCACATCCTTTCCAATTTTCAGCAGGCTCCGAGCATCATGTTTGAACTTGGAATCGGCCACCTCCTAAGCAATCCAGAACCGCGTTTCACTGTCCATCATGGCAAAGAGATATTTTCTGTCACCGCTCACCTTCAGCCAGACTTCATCGGCGTGCCATTTCTCACCTACCTGCGGGGTTATCGTAGTCAGATAGTCATCCATGAGTTTCGTGTATTTCTTGATCCAGTTGTATACTAGACCTTATGCGTAAACGGCCGGATCGAAATATTCCGACGGTGGCCGACCACACATGCAAGGCTGACGGCATCA
>CAYGCI010000030.1:0-12228 GCA_964348355.1 uncultured Nitrosopumilaceae archaeon
CCTGCAGACGCTGGGGGGGCACCAGTCCACCAAGTCCGGCTTCAAGTTCGCCATCCGCCTTGCGCTGCGCTTTCTTGTCACCGGGGAGATGCTCATAAAAAAGGGCGACAGGTACGCGGCAACCGACTTTGGCAAAAAGACCTCCCGGCTTTACATCGATCCCGTGACCTCGACCCGCTTTAGAGAGTCCCTGGATGGCGCATCCGAGGGCAGGCCGCACACCCTTGGATTCGTGCACCTCGTCTCCACCTGCGACGAGTTCTTTCCAAAGTTCGGCCTGCGAAACAGGGACTATGAAAAGACAAGCCTGCTAATCGAGAACAGCTCATCGGAGCTGCTGGGGCCGATTTCGGAGTACGACTGCAACCGAAGTCTTCTGGCCCTTGACTCGTGGATGGCCGAGTCTACCGAGCTTTTCCTCTCTGACAACCTCGGCATCGAGTCCGGGGACATGCACAGGATGGTCGAGACCGGAGACTGGCTGCTCTACTGCCTCAGGGAGATTGCCAAGGAGTTCGGGCGCGCCGACTTGCTTGAGGAGCTTGATGTGCTGCGCACGCGTCTGGCATACGGGATCCGCCCGGATCTTGTCGATCTTGTCAGGGTCAAGGGGGTGGGCCGGGTCAGGGCGCGGGCACTGTTCAGGCACGGAATCAAGAGCGTCGCCGAGCTGCAAAGGGCCCCGGTGAAGAGACTGGCGGGGATTGACAAGATTGGCCCGGCCGTTGCAAATAACATAAAGGCCCAGCTGCGCAGGGTAAGATAGTTGGCCGAATATATCATTGGTGCCGTTGCCGCATCTGCAGCCGCATTTGCCGTTGTATATGGTCTGACCCCGGGCCTGATCAGGTACCTGACGAACCACAACTCCACGGTTCCCGACGTTCACAAAAAGGACAGGCCGCAGGTGGCCCGTCCCGGCGGGATCACCATAATTGCCGGGATTTTGATATCGGAGGCGGTTCTTTTTGGCTTTGTCCAAAACATCTCGATTCTGGCCATCATGGTTACAAGCCTTCTGGCATTTGTAGTGGGATACATCGATGATAGAAGGGTGATGGGGGGCTGGTTCAAGCCCCTGGCCCTGGCAGCAGCTGCAGTACCCATAATTTTCCTGGGCGCATACGAGACCGATCTTACGTTTCCCCTGTTCGGGGACGTGAAGATCCCGCTGCTCTATCTGGGGATTGTCGTCCTGATCATTCCCATAACCGGCAACACCGTAAACTCAATTGACATTCTCAACGGCGTGGCAAGCGGATTCATGGTCATTGCCGGCATATCACTGTCGGTATCCCTGTTCATAGTTGGGAGTCACGAGATCGCAGCGGCCAGCCTCCCCCTGGTCTTTGTCTCGCTGGCCTTTTACAAGTATCACAGGAATCCAAGCCGCATATTTCCGGGGGACTCGGGAACCCTGGCACTGGGGGCCATGTACGGCACGCTGGCCCTTGCAGGCGGCGTTGAGATTGTGGCAGCAGTGGCCATTCTACCTGCAGTGGTAAACTCCTTCCTGTTCCTGTCAAGCGTAAAGCGTTTTGCCGAGCATAGCACCATATCCTTAAAGCCCGTGGTTGCCACCGATGATTTCAAGCTAAGGGCCGAAAAGGATCCGCGCGCCCCGATTACGCTGCTTAGGATAATCGTATCTAGGACTCCCCTTACCGACATGCAGGCCTCGCATGTCATCTTCAGACTGACCGCCTTTTCCGGAGTCCTTGCCGTAATATCTGCATGTATGATGGGTGTGCGCATTTGAGGCCGCTGTACGGCTTTATCCTCTGCATGTGGGCCCTGATGCTTCTGGGAGGGGGAATCGCAGTTACAATCCTGGGACCCGTCTCAATCTCCGGATTCGGCGATTTTGATCAGCCCCTGTCTTCTGCAATCAAGGGGATGACCGCAATCGGCCTGGTGGCCCTCTGGATAGCCATCCTGTCTAAAATGAAGAAGTGGATGTTCAGCAGGATGGTGCAAGACTAGCCTGAACTCCTGGTGCGCACAGTTGAAAATCGATCATTTTTATCGGAATAGGCGCAATATGTCAACTGATCCGTTTTTTTGACGTGAGCACTGGCATGATGGCGTACTGCGCATGAGGGGCGGCAGGACGTATTCAAAAATCATGGAGCTGTCCGGCTCAGGCAGCACAGAACCCTGTACGGGAAGGGATCCTTGTACCATGATTCAAAAGGCCCCTCATCCTTGCCCAGCTAAGTGAAATGTGCCAAGAAATCGAGTAAAGACAGAAACCGGACAGGAGGCGCGACGCCTCAACAACAGGACAAAAACAGCAATCCAGTTTACATTTCACTTAGCTGTTGCCTGGAATACATTTTTAGTGCCTGCCTGGGAGATCACGACATATCTCATGACGAAAGACAGCATCCAGCTTGAGCGCGAGAGGCTCGTCAACGAGTGGATTCCGGATCTCTTCTCCTCCGGCTTTTGCAGCGTCTTGTATGTGGGCGCAAACAGGAAACGGCAGCACTTTGTTGATGTTTTCGAGGAAAACAGGTTTTCAAACATCACGATTCTTGAGATATTTCCCGAGAATGTCAGTTTCTTGAGGGAAAAATTCCCTGACACTGACACTTACAGGGTAGTTCACGGCGACGTGCGTGAGGTTGAGAAGCTCAACCTGGAGAGGTTTGACGTCGTCTTTTTCTGGCACGGCATAGATCTCCTGCCCAAAGACGACATTGTTCCCACCCTCAGAAAACTCGAGGGACTCTGCAAAAGCCTGATCGTTTTGGGGATGCCTTACGGCAGGTTTCCCAGAGATGACACGGTCTTTGATAGCAACCAGAACGAGGACCACGTGAGCCCCATTTATCCTGCGTTTCTGCGGGAGCTGGGATACGAGACGCGCACCCATGGGCCGCAGGATCAGATCGGCTCCAGCATAACGGCATGGAAGACCCCCTAGTCTTCTGCGACCCCAGCCGGCAAGACAAAAACAGTAACTCTACTTGCATTTCATTTAGCTGCGTACCCCGTCTGGTGTTTCTGTTTGCTTTGCTTACGCATCAAGGCAGACAGAATACTGCTGTTTATAGATCGATTGGCCAAAAAACCATCTTGTCCAAAACATTCAGACACTTAAAAATGGGTACATTTTCATGGTGGAACCATCGATATGTGACCCGCTCAGAATACGTCGACGGCACGCAATGCGGCAGCGAACACTGTGGCACATACAGCCTTACGGTCACCTCAGACGCACACGTCCAGCACTAGGGATAAAACTTGATTCTTTTTTTCCAAACCAGGGACAAAGCACTCGTTGCAATCGGGATAACGGCAGGGATTGCAATGCTGCTGGAAGTCGGCTGGAATTCCATATATGACCATATCGACGAGGCGGTCAGGCTGCAGATGGCCGATGAGCTAAGGGGGCATCCAGTATACCAGAAATACAGGTCGATGTATCCGAACTCCACCGAGTCGTGGGGGGCTGCACAATCATCCGGTGACTACAAGGCAGATAGACGAGGATGGATCAACACTGTTTAACTTGCTGTCAGATTACGATCATCCGCTGGTCATACTAAGACAGGCAGACGTCAATGGCGGCCAGCTGGTGATACCTATTCTTGCGGCAGACGGGATGGATGACCGCCGCTATCTTGATTTTTTCCACTCAGAATGGGACTGTGACGGCCGGAAGGTGCAGGGCAGTGAGGTTCCCTCAGACGAGGCACTTGGTTTTCTGGATGCCAACGACTGCATCCTCTACCGCTTTGATGTCATGTGCACCAAACATGGCCAAGTGGACGGCGAGACAGCCAAGCCTGATGATGCGTTTGGCTTTCTTGACTCCAACGGCTGCCTGGCGGACATCGACACCGCCGCGTCCGCGGAGAGGACCTGACGGGGCCTCTTACGGATTCCCAGAGGTCTTCGAAGGCCGGTGAAAAATCCAGAGCTCTGCCAAGGTACCGGTCTTTACAAATCAGAGTATGAGATCAACTCCACTTGGCTGCAATAGTATACGTCCTTGTCCTGTCGCAGAACAGGTTGAGCCGTCTCAGGTTGGAGTCGGCAAAGGCCACTTGACATGTGCAGGTTGCCATACCACCTGCGCACGCCGTCGTCCAACAGCTGCCTTGCCGGATTTGCCGCCATCCTATTCCAAGAGTGGATTACATAAGGCCGGCTCCCTGGCGTCCCCTGCACGGGATCCGTCCGTGGCACCGGTAGTCTCGGGAGATGTCCGCCTCGTACCCGGCGTCCCCTGTGGGAGTTTGCCGTAGCACGTCTCCGAAACAGCTTTGTTTTTGCACCGGGTCGTTTTCGGCCCGCCGCATCCTTGCAGAACCGGATCCGCCCCGGTCTTCGTGCCATTCATCTGAATCCAAGAATGGGCCCGGAGGGCTTCGATCCCTCGACCATTGGATTAGAAGTCCAACACTCTATCCATGCTGAGCTACGGGCCCAAGAACCGGGGAGGTTTTTGCCGTTTTAAGGGTTTACAGCATGTCAGGCCTTGCGTGTGATCGACGGGATCAAAACATTCTGGTGCAGGCCGACCATGCATGAAGCCGGCAGAGGCCGCGTACCGCATGGTTGCGAACCTGTCGTACTGTCAGAAACCGTAGCGTCGTGCGGCACCGTGACATCCGGCACACTTGATCAAGCCTGCAGGTATTTTCAGACGGTTGGTTTAGATCCGGGATCTATTCTCGCAGTAACCTACAGCTAAGTGAAAAGTACCCTGAAATCGAGTAAAAACAAAAACTGGGCATGAGGTGCAACGCCTCAACAGCAAGGCAAAACAGCAAATCTAATTTACATTTCACTTGGCTGAACCTAGTGAGTACATAAATAAAATGGAATGATTTTGACAGCTATTCTTGACCCAAGGATCT
The DNA here is from genome assembly GCA_964348355.1 of uncultured Nitrosopumilaceae archaeon. Taxonomy (GTDB): domain Archaea; phylum Thermoproteota; class Nitrososphaeria; order Nitrososphaerales; family Nitrosopumilaceae; genus JAWVZS01. The sequence goes on from CAYGCI010000030.1 coordinate 4,872, forward strand.
AAGATCAGGCAAACCACACGTATGTGCATGGGCAGACAGAGAAAGAAATTCGTAGCATCCGGGGGCGGGTTCATGCCAAATACGGGGCGCTCCTACCTGCACAGGACGTACAAGAAGGCGACCGGCAAGAGAGAACGTGACCGGCTGGTAGCATACATGCGGCGCAAGGACGGCCTCAGCGTGGAACAGATAGCAGAGAACCTCGACCGGCCAATTTCCACCATATCCCGGTGGCTCAACCGCGCCCAGGAGGAGGGGATACGCGCAAGGCACGAGTGGGCGGGCGGGGGGCGCAGGCACAAGCTGAGCGAGTAGCAGATGAGGCAGCTTGACGCCGATCTCAGGGCAGACCCCGGATCCTGCGGCTTTGAGGGCGGCCTGTGGAACTCGCGCCTGATGAGGCTGCGCATCAGAAAGAAGTTCGGCGTGCAGTACAGCAAGAGCGGCACGCTGCTGCTGGCACACGAGCTGGACTCTTCGTGGCGGAAGTCGAGGCCGGGAACCAAAAAGCCCCCTCAAAACGCAGGCAGAGCCGGCTCGAGGCCGCGCAGAGGCTGATCAAGTAAAAGGCGGCCCGGGGCATACAGTACTGGCAGGCGACGAGCACTCCGTCTGGAAGACCGTGGTGGCGATTAAGGGTATCTGATCACCTGCGGCCAAGCGCACGTGCCACAAACCAGAATGCTGGGCTGGCCGGATCCGGCAGGAGACGGATCGCCACTGATCCGTCTGGCACCCCTCCGGGGGATTTTGATCCTGCCAGTGTACACTTGATCTGACCGGAGTCCGGCCGCCGCGGGTTACATAGTATGAACATAAAATAATCGATCATAATTTTGACATATCGTGCCTGTTTTTACACAAAAGTGTTCGATTTTCAATTGTGCGTACTACAGAACCCCCCTCGCATGGATGAGGAATCATATAGTGAAAAGCACAAGTTCTTCAACAGCGGGAAGCACTTCCTTGCGTGGTTTATGCCCACGTGTGTTGAAGAATTTTTGCTCGTCATGATAGCCATCTCCTCCTGCTCTGATCCCGTATCATCTTGAACAAAAACTGCTGCGAGTACCCACAATGCCTTCCAAAGTGACCTACAACCTCGCCGCGGATTGCCTCGTATCTTTTGGCAGTCAGGCTTGTCCCCCCCGGAGAGAATTTTTCCGAATAGTACGTGTTCAGGGCCCTTAGAATCCAGGTGTCCAGCGGAAAGGCGTCTAGCTTCTCCAGTGAGAACAGCATGATGCAGTCTGCCACCTTGCCACCTATCCCCGGAACCGCAGTCAGTGCATCCCTTGCCTCCCGATATCCTGATTTTCCAAGATCCTCTAAATCGATTTGTTTTTCAAGGACCTTCTCTGATGCGGCCTTTACAAACCCGGCCCTGTATCCCAGCCCGCATTCTAGCAGTTCTGCCTGGGATGCCCCGGCCAGCCTCCTCGGACTTGGAAATACATGAAACCCGTCCTGCCGTATCCTGACCCTTTTTCCGAACTTTTTGCACAGCCTCTCCAGCCTTGTCCTGATGTTTGGTATGTTGGAGTTGGACGATACGATAAATGATATGTAGCACTGAAACGGATCCTGCCGCAGCAGCCGCAGGCCCCGGTATTTCCGCACGCCCCGCCTGACCTGCCCGTCCCTTGATATGTCCCTTAGGATTTCCTCATAGTCGTCATCCAGCCTGAAAAACTCCCTGCCCGCCCCGTCAGGCGGCGGCCCATCCTCGCATATCTCCAAGACGTCCTCCCCGTTGATCCCGTGCCACAGGCCCCGCCCGCTTTTCCACAAGAACACCTGGCCGCTGTTAATCGAGTCTGAAACGTTGATCTCTTCGGGCATCTCAGACGGTTACCGTCTCGCTTGCCTTGGGGGCGCGGGCCTCCAGGCCGAACTTTTCATGGATCTCCTCTGCAAACCTGGTGCACGATTCAGAGTCCCCGTGAACCGTGAGCACCTTGGGGTTGCCCTTGACCGACCTTATCATGTCAAACAGCTCCGTCCTGTCCGAGTGCCCCGAAAACTGGAACTGCCTTACCTCCGCTGCCGCCTTGCGTTCCCTCCCCCTGGTCAGAACCTTGCCGGTATCCAGCAGCATCTTGCCAGGCGTTCCCTCCCCCTGGTATGAGACCAGCGCGATTCCGTTCTTGCCGTCAAATGCCAGCTGCTGCAAGAAGAATACGGCGTTTCCGCCGACAAGCATACCTGCAGGCGAGATTATCACGCACGGCTTTTCAACGGATCTTTTGCGCTGCCTGTCATTTCTGATTGCAGTAGAGTCGTTAATGGCGTCTGCAAAGACCTTCGGATCCCTCAGGTATCCGGGATGCTTGAACATGATGTCGTTTACCTTCAGCGCCATCCCGTCCATGTATACCCTGTGCTTGAAGTTTGCATTCTTGAGTATGCAGGCAATCTCCTGGGATCTTTCCACCGAGAACGACGGGACAAACAGGATCCCCTTCCTGTCCATTACCTCGTTTGCAAACTCTATCAGGCCCCTCTCCGACTCCTCCCTGGGGGGCTGCTTTGTCTGCGAGTAGGTGCTCTCTGTAATCAGCAGGTCGATCTCGCCCACGTCCAGGTCGGCCTCCCTCAGCATTCTCGAGCCCCTGACATGAATGTCCCCGGTATAGAACAGCCTCCTTCCCTCGGACTCTACTAGTACCGTGCTGCCGCCCAGCACGTGTCCTGACTCCCTCAGCTCAAAGGACATCGAGCCCCGTCGGACCCTCTCCCCGAACCCGATCTCCTTTGAGTTCCTCATCATGTTGTTCACCTCTGGCAGATCAAACGAGTGGAAGTTCTTTTCAATCTTGAGCATGTCCTCGATGAGCAGCTGGCTCAGATCAAACGTCGGAGGGGTGGCATAGACGTCGGTGTTGCCGCTTACAAACAGCGAGGGGACGTTTCCGGAGTGATCCAGGTGGGCATGCGTGATGACGATAGAGTCCACGTCCTTTGGCTTGACATGCAGTGGATACTTTGGGGGGGTTCCCCTTCTTGCAAACAGCACGCCATAGTCTAGCAGCAGGCTGGTCCCGCCGTCTTTTACCAGAAAACCGGATCGGCCTACCTCGTTTGCCGCACCTAGAACGCTTACCTTCAATGTCCTGACTGGTATGGGGTTCACCTTAAAACCTTCTCACATTAAATACGATCATTATACGTGATCTATAATCTACAAAAGCTTTAATTAGTGTAAGCTGAGATCCGTTCCTCATGGGAAGAAGCTACCAAGAGTGGCTGGGTCAGCAAGACCAGGCCCTAGTCAATAAGACACGTGCAGGTGATGAGGCAAACAAACCGCTTCTTAATCAGGTAAACTGGATTTGGGTACAGAATCTTATGAATAAAAGAGCTGATCTTAATCCGTCATCTGCAGAGTTGTTAGATTGGGTAACCTCAGGCCAAATCGACGCAATGAGAAAATAACACGTGAAACTCACGTCTCTTTTTTGTTTTTTATTATTTCTGGCACGGCCGGTCTGTCGCATGACCCCTGGTTTTAGGTACAAAAGACCCGGGGCCGTCCTTGCACGTTCCGGCACGGTTGTGCGACAAGCCAGATGCCGGGGCCGCCAAGACCGATCCGGTTTTTTCTATAACCCTGTTATGGATTTCAATCATGGTTTAAATACCAACCAAGCGTTGATCAGATCGTAATGCCAATCGCAATACTTCCAGACATTGACGAGCAAAGATGTATCGGATGCGCACTGTGTGTAGAAATCTGTACGTCTCTTGGTCCCGATGTACTTAGAGTAAAACCTGTTGAAGGCTGGAAGAGGGGCAAAGCATTTGTCTTTTATCCGGAGAGATGTATCTCTGATGGTGCATGCATAGGTGTGTGCCCAACAAAGTCAATCTTCTGGATGAGGCCGATGAACTACACTGCTGGGCAACCAGTACCTCTTCACAAGAACGGAGTCTTCGTCAACGGCTGGGCAGAAGACGCGGCGCTATAGGCCTGTGTCTCTAGCACACACTTTTTCTTCTTTTTAAAATTTCAAAGACCTTCTTGTGATCTTGTCTGGTATTTTTCTGACAAAGTGGTTCAGAAACTCGTCGTTTTTGTCGTATGTTATCTCCTCGAACCTGTTGTTTTCAAAAAACCTCACCCAGGTATCCTCGAAGACAGGAAACTCCTTGGGGTTCTGCCTGGCTCGGACCGCGACATAGTGCGAGGCGGGATACACGTCTGAGATCTCGACCGGGATGAGCCCTAGGAACGGGTTGTACTGGCATACCTGCACCCTGTCAATGTCGGCAATTGTTTTTTTGAGCTTGCCGTATTCGGGGGACAGGTACGCCGGCTTTTGAGTCGTCTCTGGCATGATCAGCAGCGATTTTTTCCTGGTCTTGTACCTCCTCACGCCCTCGTTGTATGATGCCACCTCCGGCCTGAACTGATCCTCGGCAGAGCAAAGGAACACCGCCCTTTCTTTGAACTTTGGGGTTGTCTTTTGCAGGTAGCCCGAGTTCCCAACCATGACGTCGATGACCTCGTACAGTCTTGGGTGGGCCCTGCACTTCTTCACCACGTACTCCCACAGCCTCCCCTCCACGACTGCCTCCCTTACCCTGTCGACCTCGGACTTTATTGCGTAAAGGTTGTGCAGCGCAACGCAGTTTGTCCTCTCCTCCTGACCTAGCGCACAAAGCTCCCCGGGCGTATGCCCTGCACAGACCTCGCAGGCGCACGAAAAGTATGCCATCTCTGAGAGGCGGCGCGTCCTGTCCTCGGTGATGTACCTGCCATGCTTTGCGTACAGCATGTATGACGCCGAGTCAAACGTGTCGCAGCCCAGCGCCACGGCAAACGGGATGGTCAGCGGGTGTCCTGCGCCAAACAAATGCAGGGGAATCGAGTGGGGGATGTGCATCTTGGCGGCGATTATCATCTCGGCTAGCAGCCTGTACTCGTATGACTCCATAAACTCGACGGGGCTTCCCAACGCAAGCATCCTGAATCCCGCATCCAGCAGCCCCCTCGTAGAGCGCCTGACCAGCTCCGAGTGCTCCCCCCCTTGGATCGGCCCCATCCAGATCTGTCCGTTGTCCGGGCTTGCCTCAAGCGTCTCCCTGCAGACTCTTAGGGTGTGATCGACGTATTTTCTTGCCAGTGCCTTTGGCAGTCCAAAGCCTGTCGGCCTGTCCAGCGGTATTGCAAAGTCTGCCATGATTCCCGTCTCAAACTCCCGCATCTGTTCTGGCGACACGTCAACGCCTCCGTACTCTAGGACCTGATACCCACCCGAGTCCGTCATTACGGCACCGTCATAGCCAATAATCTCGTGGATTCCCCTCCTTACTGCCTCGTCCCCGTAACTGCCCCTTGAGATGTATGCGTTTGTAATCACCACGTCAAAGCCCATCTCCCGGATTTTTTTTGCAGGAATCGACTGCTTGACTGGATGGATTACCGGAACGTACGCGGGGGTCTCGATCGTTCCGTGGTTGGTCTTCAGCCTGCCGATTCTTGCGGCCAGATCCGTCTTTGTAACCTCAAACAACGAACATCTGCCCCAGCAAACGGTATTTAATCAGTTGGAAAGAACCTCCCCATATCCCCCCTGGAGCTCACCATTCCCAGCCAGTCGACTGCGTCCCAGTGCGGACTTCCGTCCATTGCATCGCATATCATCTTGACCGTCTCCCCGACGGAGCGGTTGCTGGCATCGATCTGGACTGCCTTCTCCTGCCCAAACGCGGCTATTGCGTCGTGTGCTATGATGCCCAGAATCTCGCTTCCCTGGTTCTGCACTGTCTTTGATCTCGAGTACCCCCTCCTCTTGTACGTGCAGTCAAGCTTGTACGGATCCCTCCTCAGTATGACTGCCAGCTCCACCTGGCTTTTGCCAACCACGTACGGGGCCAGGTGCCCGACAACCAGCGTGTTTTTTGAAACCCTCCCCCTGAGCATGCTTTCCAGCTTTTCGGTGTCCACCTCAAGGGCCCCTCCTGCATTCTCCACCACGCCTGATCTGACTGCAATCCGGCCGAGATCCACGGTCTCTAGACTGCGCCGGTCTGCGATCTTCCGGGCTATGGTGTGCTTGCCGACTCCTGGGTTTCCGGTAATCACGACTGCCATCCTAGCGTCTCCTTGTATGGCTGGCAATTATATATGATCCAAAAAGTAGTTCTCCCCTTGTCCGAGGGTGAAGTCGGTAAGGATCAGATGCACGGGACTCACATGCCGCTGGAAACAAGGGTGTGTGGGTCTGGCGCAAAAGGACGGACAAATACGTCAGTCTTGCACGACCCAACAACATGAAGCTAAACAAGTCAGGCGTCCAGTGGGTAGTACGGGGGTTGTCGCTTAATTCATCAGAATTCCTGAAAACCGTCGAGATGCCACATGGATCAGCCGTGCAAAAGGGCGGAAACTCAGAAAAACGTGCAGACCGAGTCAGGCAGGCGGAATTAAGAAACAACCCCGGTCCAACGTGGCGCAGGAGGCAAGGCTGAGGATATGGCTGTACAACAGGTGGATCGCAGAGGAGGCGGAGGCGGCCGCCATGTAGGAACCTGGCGCCGGCAACGATCCGGGCGGATCGATTGGGCTCTAGTCGGAGTTATGCGACAAACTGCACAACACCAAAGCATCAAATACAATGCCATAAAATATGCGTATGTGGTCACGTCCCCCTACTAGCTAGGCATGAAGATCACAATCATTCATGCTAATTCGTGCCTGATTGATAGAGATAGGTGACCACATACAAATATGCTGATCGTGGAGGTCATACCAAGCCACGTACCGTTAAAACGCCGCCTTTTACGTAGAATGAAAAACAGGATAAAGGATCTGCTGTTTATTGACAGCCGACTGCACAACTACCAGATCACGTGCCCGGTCTGCGGCCGCTCAAGAAACGTTCAACGAACTGACTTTTGGAGGTCTTTGAGGTACCCAAAGGCGTCCGCGTTTTTGATGCCACACCGGCTTAACAACATCACGTCGTTTCTCCGTACCTTGCCGGATTTTCTTGTCATAGGAGCTGCCAAGTCGGGTACCACGTCGCTGTACGTCCTGATAAGCGCGCATCCAAATGTGATTCCCGCACGGGTCAAGGAGGTAAATTACTTTGCCCGCACAAGAAACTATCTGTCCGGCCTGCCGTGGTACCGCGGCCACTTTCCGACCGTACTGCGCATGCACGGTTCTGCCCTGCTGCACGGGCACCGGATGCAGACCGGCGAGGCCACCCCAATGTACAACTTCAGGTTCTATTTATACTGGCAAGCAAATACTTCCTAGATTCCTAGGCGGTTTAAATAGGACCTGAAGTTGTACACCCCAATCAACATGTTCCACCCGGACGTGCCGGGCCGGGTCAGGGCCACGCTT
>CAYGCI010000031.1:0-11646 GCA_964348355.1 uncultured Nitrosopumilaceae archaeon
GGAGATGGTCGTCAAGACCCTGACTGGCAGCGTCGCCTGAGGGGTAAACTCTTACTGGGCATTTAGTGCCAATAATGGCCGCGCTGGACAAAAACAGGACTGTTCTGCTCTCGCTATTACAGTCTTCAGAAGTAACCTACAAGACGGCTTCGAACTCGAGACGGTTCAAGCAAGGCTGCTTGCAGATCCACAGATGGTCGTCTGCACCCCCACGAGCGGTTACTGGGAAGACTGAATTCTCAGGATCACTTAAATATTTCAGTATGGAAGAACGGCAATGAATACGGCAGTGGCTGCCCTTGCGTTGCTCCTTGTCGCAGGTGCGGGCATGCTGTCGCTCGGCGCAATGGCAGAGGTGCCGTCTCCGATGGCACAGCATGAGGCGGGGGTGCCGATACACGAGATACAGTGCCGGGATTCAAAGACGCTGATGGAGACCACGCGCGGAACGCCTGCCTGCATCAGCGAGGGCTCGGTGCAAAAACTGCTGCAAAAGGGATGGGTGCCGGTAGCACAGGCAGCAGAACGCCATGACCGGCAGCAGCCGGAGGAGGCAGCAGCCGGAGGCGACAGCAGCATCGACGGCCCCGATGCCGGAGAAGTCGACGGCTTTGTGGTGCTGAGTGCCTCGTCTCCCGTGGAGTTTGTCGATGACGGGCGGGAGATCAAAAGATCCACACTTGCAAGATACCCTCCCCCGTGGCCCTACTATGAAACGATCATGGACAGCGACATAACCCCCAACGATGTCGGCCCCGACAACCTGATAAGACTGCCTGCAACGCAGCATGAAAAATACTCCATAACCCCCGGAGCAGGGTTCCACATTGAGGACTGGATGCCCACATACATTCCCGACGGACAGCGACTGCTGTATGCAGACAATACCTGTTACCCTTCAGGCAACTGCAGCCTGAAGATACAGTTTGTTCCGACTACCTTTGTATTAAATGAAAACGTGACTAACTACGAATTGAAGCACTCCGAGGGATTTGTGGTTTGGGCCGAGTATAAGGTTGTTCCTCTTGACGAGATTGAAGATACGATAGAACATATCAAAGAAGTTTTTGGTTCCCAGTACGGCAACTACGGGGAGGGTTTTAGGGAGATGACGCGTGACGGGAAAACGGTAGCTGCATTTGAGGGCGGAAATGCTCTGAATCACTATCGTGCCTTCATTATCTTCCATCATGATGAACATACATTGATGAGCGTAAATTCACGTTATCACACGCTTGATGAGCTGCTGCCCGTCTTTAACAGCCTGTTGGTAAAGTGATGACCAAGCTTCCCGTTTTGTTTTTTGCAGTCTTTGCGCTGTGTATTGTTGCATATGGCCAGGACGCATTTGGAATCTTTGACTGTGCTGACCCCCGCTGCCATGTATGGCAGCAGACTATGGTGACGACTGAAAGTTTTTGAGCACCTATGGGCATGAAATATGCAGGAAGGCGCTTTTTGATGATCAAAGACTCTCAGTCGCCACTATAGGTCATGCCCGACTAGTCTGGAATCTTCAAGCTGACCAGGAACTTCACGCATCCGAGAACAGCTAAGTGAAAAGTACCCTGAAATCGAGCAAAAACAAAAACTGGGCATGAGGCGTAACGCCTCAGCAGCAAGGTAAAACAGCAAATCTCATTTACATTTCACTTAGCTGGAGAGGATCCTAGAATTAAATATCCCTTTCTGTCCATCACATGCATGGAAATCCACGTATACGACACGTACGTAAAGGCCCAGGACGGCCATACCATGCACTTTGACGTGATCACCGGTGAAAAGGATCACGACAAGGCAATCCAGTATGCAAAGCAGTGGCTGTCGACGATTGGAGAGGGCGATTCCAAGGTTACGACCGAGGAATGCCAGTTCTGCCACTCTCAGGGGGCGCCCGAGCCGGTTGCCCAGGCAATCGAGAAGGACGGATACTTTATCCAAAAAATGGAAGGCTGCCCCTAGAGTCAACCCCCACCCCTTTAATTTTTCAAGGTTTTTTAAGAGACCGGGCAAAGGTCATACATGGGGATACAATACTCAAAACTAACCGTGGCAGGGGACAAGAAGACGGAATGGATTTGCGGGTGCTTTCATACCACGGACGGGTTCTTCAAGTTTTGCCAAAGCCATGACGAGGCGCTAGCCCGGGCCATCAGGTCTCAGATCGACGAGCTGGACATGACACTGGCAGTAGACGACAAGACCGGCTAGAGTGCGACGACTGCGACGAATGCAGATACGAAGACGATTGCGACCGTGTTTAGCAGCTTGATTACGGTGTTCAATGCGGGTCCTGCAGTATCCTTGTATGGGTCGCCGATAATGTCACCTACGACTGCAACCTTGTGCTCCTCGGAGCCCTTCTTGCCCTTCATCTCCACGAGCTTCTTTGCATTGTCCCACGCGCCGCCGGTGTTTGCCAGGTGGTAGGCCAGGAAGATTCCGGTGACAACGGAGCCCATCAGCAGCCCTGCAACCGCGGTCGGCCCGAGCAGGACGCCCAGGATGATCGGGGAGACAATTGCGATGACTGCCGACTTCCACAGCTCCTTGATCGAGGCGACAGTCGCAATGTCGACGCACCTTGCATAGTCTGGCTTTGAGCCCCCGGTTAGGATTTCGGGATCGGCCTTGAACTGCCTGCGAACCTCGTCGACCATCTTGCCTGCGGCACGGGAGACGCCGTTGATCAGCTGCCCAGTGATGATGAACGGAATCAGGCCGCCCACCAGCAGTCCCACGATCACTGCGGGGTTGGTCAGGCTGTAGTCTAGCTCCAGCAGCCCCTCAAAGACGTGTGCCGCCTCAAACTGAAACGCCTGGATCATGGCCAGGGCGGCCAGGGCCGCGCTGGCGATGGCAAACCCCTTGGTGACTGCCTTGGTCGTGTTTCCCACGGCGTCGATCTCGTCGGTCACCTTGCGGTTTTCCTCCCCCATGCCGGTCATCTCTACGATGCCCCCCGCATTGTCTGCGATGGGCCCGAACGCGTCGATGCTCAGGACAATCCCAGCAAGGCTCAGCATCGCCATCGCAGTCAGAGACGTTCCAAAGATCCCGTACAGTACGGGGTCCGCACCCTCGGGGGCGGCAGACGCCGAGATGCTAAATGATACTATGATTGCGACGACCAGGGCTATCATGAACGGACCCGTCGACTGCAGTCCCTTGATGATTCCCATCAGGGTAAGCGACGCATAGCCCCACTTTGCAGACTCGGCAATCTCGTTGACCGGGCCGTACTTGTAGTTCGTATACCTGTCGGTAATCTTTTGGATTACCGGAACCAGCACCACACCGATGACCGTGGCGCCAAACAGCGCATATGCCGAGGCGCCGCCCCCCACAAACTGCTGCGTAAAGAGGTAGTTGAGGCCGATGGCAATCCCTGCAGAGACGTAAAACGAGCGGTTGAGCGGCTTCATCACGTCCGTTACGCCCTTGGAGCCCACTATTATGACGCCTATGATTGACGCAATCATTCCGGAGGCCCCGATCAGGATTGGATACAAGAACAGCTCGGGGGCGCCAATCAGCGCCGCAATCAGCAGGGCGGCCAGTATTGTAACAATGTAGGACTCGTACACGTCAGAGCCCATGCCTGCCGCATCCCCGACGTTGTCGCCTACGTTGTCTGCGATGGTCGCGGGGTTTCGCGGGTCGTCTTCGGGAATGTTGGCCTCGACCTTTCCCACCAGGTCCGCGCCCATGTCTGCGGCCTTTGTGAAGATTCCGCCGCCAATCCTGATAAACAGGGCAATCAGGCTGGCGCCGATTCCGACGCCTGCAATCGTGATCGGATCCGGATAGACGAGATACAGGCCGGTGATTGCCAGCAGTGCCATGGCGGGGACGGCAAGGCCGACGGTGGCCCCGCCCCTGAATGCCATGACAAACGTCCTTCCGAGCCCGGAGCTGCTGAGGTTGGCGGCCCTTACTGCGGCCTTGACCGTGATTTTAAGCGAGATCAGTCCGGCCACTGCAGACAGCGCCGCGCCGACTGCAAACGCGATTCCGTTTGAGGGCTGCAAGAACGCGCCAATAATGACGGACAGCCCGATGGCGACGGGGATAATTATCTTCATCTCGCGCCTGAGAAACGCAGCCGCGCCGACCCTGACGGCGTTTGAGATCTCAAGCATCTCCTTTGTGCCCGGATCCTGTCTGGCAATCCATGCTACCAGGCCCGCGGCAATGACAAAGGAGGCAATACCTGCTCCTATTGGAAGTGCCTCGGCAAGACCAAACTCCATCTCTACAGCTTGCCTCGTGCTGTGAAATATAAATCATTGATGGCTTGATCCACGCTTTTTGTAGGGGCCAAATGTTTTCCCCTTCAGTCCCTGTCTGACCAGCCTGTTGAACCTCTTGCCGTGGGCAAGGTATGGAAACCTCATGTGGACAAGCTCGTGAACTATGGTGTTCTCCAGCGTCTTCTCGTCGGGGATTTTTTTGACATTGATGAAGATCAGGTTGTGCTGCAGGTAGGAGACCCCGTAGTACTTGTACGCAGACGTGCGCCTGCCCTCAGTCAGCTCCCTCGGGGCATCAAGCACCTCCTTGGTGGTCAGCAGTACCCCCGGCTCTGGGATCGAAAAGCGGCTGGAGTACACCCCTATCTTTTCGAGGACCTGCAGGCGGAGATCCGGGTCTAGCTTCACAGTGGCGTGTCTGCATGCAGGCGTATATCCTTACATGTCAAAACTTGCTTTGGATTTGGTCGAATTTGAGTGAGGGGTCAGAGTTTTAGCGGTGTAATCACAGATCATACAGCCACCGTCTCATCATTCCCCCGGTTCCATTGAATCAAGCAGTGTTTGTGTCTTGCGCCTTGCCGCGCCGTCAACGCGCACGACAACCATGCCCTCGCCGGGCTGCCCGTACAGCACCACGGAGTTTTTCGGGGCATGGACGCATGCGGGAATTACGAGCAGATCCTCCTCGCCCCGGACGGTCAGCCTGGTGGGGGTTTTTGACAAAAGCGCCTCCCTTATTCTGGAGACGCTCTCCTGGGTGATCTCGGCGGGGGGATTGGTGCAGGTGAGCTCGACGGTTCCAGGAGGCAGGGCAGGCGAGTCCCTTGGGAGCCTCCCTTCCTGGCCGTCTACGATCTGCAGGTCAGGCACTATGCCAAACCCAATCAGCCTTTCAGTCGTCCTGTCGCCCACGGAAATGACGCATGAGGCGTCTGCAACGTGTGCAGAAACGGCCGCAGGGTCTGCCTGATCATCTGGCACCACCACGCCCAGTGGAATTTTCAGCCCGTCACGCAGGGTCTCGGGGAGCTTCAAGAGCTGCTTGCCTGGCCTTGGGTTTCTTTGTTCTCTGATGGCTGCCCGGATCCGTCCTCCGAGGCCGCCTCCTCCTGCAGCTGTGCGGCAATGATGCTACACTGTGCCGCGATGTTTTTGGCGGCGGTCCTAAACGCCTCGGCACTGGGAGAGCCAGAGGCGGTAATCATGATGGGCTTTCCCAAGTCAGAGCCGGACATGATTCCGGAGTTTAGTGGAATCTCGCCCAGGAACGGGATGCTGAACTGCTCGCTGATCTTCTTGGCGCCCCCGTCGCCGAAGACATGGTGCCGCTCCTCGCACTTGGGACAGATGAAATGGCTCATGTTCTCGACGACGCCAATAATCGGCACGTTTAGCTTTTCAAACATTCCTATCGCCTTTGTTGCAACGTTGCTTGCGACATCCTGCGGGGTGGTGACTACTAGAATGCCGGTAATCGGAATCGTCTGCGCCAGTGTCAGAGGGATGTCTCCGGTGCCGGGGGGCAGGTCAACGATAAGATAGTCCAGGTCAGACCAGTTCGTGTCGACCAGGAACTGCTTTAGGATCCCAGAAATGATTGGGCCCCTGTAGATTGCCGCCTGGTGCTGCTGTTCGGCAAAGAACCCAAAGGAGACGACCTTCAGTCCGTTTGACTCGGCAGGCTGCAGCTTGTTGTTGTCGACCTCCATGTACCCGTCCTTCATTCCGAGCATCAGCGGAATGCTGGGGCCGTAGATGTCGGCATCAAGCAGTCCGACCTTGGCCCCGGTCTGGGACAGCGCCAGTGCGAGGTTCAACGACACGGTGGATTTTCCCACGCCGCCCTTTCCGCTTGCGACGCCGATGATGTTTTTGACAGTTGCCATTCCGGCGTCGTCATCCAGCGAGCGGCCTTCCATGACCTTGGCAGTCACGTTGAGCTCAAAGTTGTCTATTCCGTCTAGCTCCCCTATCACCCTTCTGACATCGTCCTCGATTTCCACGTTGAACGGGCATGCGGGGGTGGTCAGCTCCAGGGTAAACCGCAAATCACCCTCTGACAGTTCCAGATCCTTGATCATTCCCATCGAGACAATGTCCTTTTTCAAATCAGGATCAACGACCGTGCTGAGCTTTTCTAAAACCTGATCAATGCCTACCATCAACCAGAAAAATCGCACAACATTATTTATAGCTAGTTTGAAAGTGCAGTCGTAAGATCCTGCCACCTAGGCGGCATTGCCGGCAAGGATCTTGGTTACTGTTGCCTCACACGCCGTATCTTCAGGAACAGTCTTCCTAGAAATAACCGACCCGCGATGGTGTGGGAGGCGGCATGCGGATCTGCAGGCGGCCTCATTTGAGTTGTTTCGAGCCTGGGATAATTTGATGCGGTACTTTTGAAGACTGCAGGAAGGGATGAACTCTTGCGCGGAGCCCTTGCTGGAAAAGATATAACAAAGGCACCCTGACAGTTTTATCGTGAAAAAGCAAACAAAGGGCATCATTTTCACAGTACTTTTTGGCGGCGGACTGCTGTTTTGGGCAACCGCTGCAAGCATGCCCAACATAATGCCGGCCGGAGATGATGACGAATCCACCGTCACGGGAACCCCCGCCGATAACTTCCCCGACAGCCAGCGCGCCCAGTTCTGCGGCCAAGGAACCGCGGGGTTCAATGCGTACATCGACGAGTTTGCCATCCCGACAGAATGCACCCAGCCGCTGGCAATAACCTCTGACTTTAACGGGAACATCTGGTTCATGCAGACTAATACCGGCAACGTTGCCAAGTTCGACCCCATCTTGCAGCGCTTTTCAGAGTATGAAAACCCCGCATGGCCCGAGGGCGCCCGCTCGATGGTGTGGGGCATGGACTATTCTGCAGACAACTCTGTCTGGTATTCAGACGAGGCGCATGACTCAATATGGCGGTTTTCAATCGATGACGGGCAGTATCAGCGCCTTGACTTTCCCTCCGAGGGCAACTCACTGCCCCAGAGGCTGGTAGTTGACGGCTCCCAGGTCATAATCAACGACTTTACCGGAAACAAGCTGACGATAATGGACGCGAGCAGCCACGCCCAGGAGACCCGCACCGTCAGCATCTCCTCCCCGCACGCGCAGTCCTTCACCGCCGGGTTTGACAAGGACTCCCGCTCAAACATCTGGTACACGAACTGGTCTCCTGTCGGCAGCGGCGTCCTGGTAAAGTTTGACTATGGCCGGTACTCCGCTGACCTGCCTGGCGCCCCCGATGCCGGCCTTGATCTAAACGACTATCGCGAGGCCTTTGTGCTGCCGCAGGCGGCCAGCGTAATCAACGGCGCCGTCGTTGACGACTTTGATACGGTGTGGCTGGCAGACACTGACACCTCGAACTTTTACAGCTTTGATCCCCTGACAGAGTCATTCACGCAGTATACGACGTCCCCGGTCCCTGAGGCCGCGTTTGGGAACCATACCGGCCTGATAGAATCCACCCCACTCTCAAGACCGTACTGGATCGGACTAGGCGAGCAGGGACGGATCATCTTCAACGAGCAGGCTGCCAACCGCATGGGACTCTTTGATCCGGCCACCCAGAAGCTTGTCGAGTATACTGTCCCCTCGATGAATCCCGGCTGGGCTGACTGCGGCACCGTAGAGGAGTGCGGCATTGCCCAGGTCTTTGACTTTACAATAGTAGGAGACAAGGTCTGGTTCACCGAGTGGGCTGCCAACAACATCGGCGTACTGGACACCTCCATCACGCCTGCAATTGACGTGGTGGTATCCGATGACCAGCTGTACTACAACCGGGACTCGTCTATATCCATCCTGGTTACTGCCAACGCCGACTCGGAGATAACCCCCGTCTCCAGCAGCGCGGTACCGGGAATCACGCTGGTCCCCGACTCTCCCAAAATCGGCCTGCCGGGCGGCTCGACGGGCGAGGTCTCATTTGAGGTTTCAGTATCCGAGGAGCTCCCCGCAGGCCAGTACAAGGTACTCGTGGGCGCCCAGGCATCGGACGTTGCGGTATCCGGGTTCTTTACGCTGATTGTTGGCTGATCATCGCAGATGGCGGTTCCCGAGATTGACTCGACCCTGGGCCTCCTGTGCTATTCCACAAAGTTCCCCGGGACCGGCGGCAGAATCAGGGAGTCATGCGAGGACTTTCAGGTGGCCGAGGTCCTGTCCCCGAGGACAGAGTCCTCGATTCATGACACCGGCGACTATCCCGTCTACCTGCTCAAAAAGTCCCGAATCGACACAAACCACGCCCTGTCCGGCCTCTATAAGAAAACCGGACTCCGGTTGCGCTCGCTGGGACTCAAGGACTCTAATGCGGTAACTGTACAGTATGTCTACTCTGGTGCAAAAACGGCGGGCCTGGAGGAGTTCAAAGCCGGCAGGTACTCCATTAGAAGGCTTGGATATACGAAAAGCCCACTGTCAAAAAAGCACATGACGGGAAACCGGTTCAGGATCAGGGTTTCTGGCAGCCCCTCCGGCCTTGACTCCTTTGACGAGTACCGGCGCATCCTGAACTTTTACGGCTATCAGAGGTTTGGCTCCTCCCGCCCGGTAACCCACCTGGTAGGCAAGTCGCTGATCCAGGGGCGGTACGCCGATGCCGTCGACTATATCCTGTCATTTACCTCCAAGCATGATACCGATGAGAACACCAAGATCAGACGGGAGATGGGGGACCTCTCAAGACTAAGGGGGGTCTACGGGCAAATACCGCCCCGGATGGACCTTGAGCGCAGGGTTGCCGCCGAGCTGATAGAGCACGGGGATGCCTTCCGGGCCATCAGATCACTTCCTGTCCAGATGCGGCGGTTCTACGTCCAGGCGTACCAGTCGTACCTCTTCAACCTTACCCTCAGCCGCGCGTTTGACTATGGCGAGGAGCTTTTCGGATCCCAAGACGGCGATGTGTGCTATGACGGCGGCGGGATCCTGGGCAAGCACGTCGGGGGCCTGGATCAGAGCCTTGCAGTACCGGTGGTGGGCCATTCTTACTACAAAAAAACAAGGTTCCACTTTTACATATCAAAGATTTTGGAGCGGGAGGAGGTGCTGCCAAAGGACTTTTTCATAAAGGAAATGCAGGAGGCGGGAAACGAGGGCGGCTTTCGACGCGCCTCTGTCGGGGTTGGTGATTTTTCCACAGCTGGCGGCTGGATATCGTTTTTTCTATCCCGCGGCTCCTTTGCCACAGTCGTCATGCGCGAGATAATAAAGCCCGCCGAGCCCCTGCAGTCCGGATTCTGAGGCGGTCATGGCTCATTCTCGATACCCTCGGCGGCACCGCTCATTTTGATGGATCCTGCCTGGGTTTTTACGGCGGTTTTTGTAGTGGACTCACGAACTGAGTGGCGCGCACATCAAAACGGCGAGGATCCTGCTAGAATAGGAACGCTTTTTTTCGCACACTTTTTGAGCCAAGAGCAGCCAAGTGAAAAGTACCCCAGCTAGGCAGAAAACCAAGGAATTTAGACCGTCCTGACAACACTGGCAGATGCAAACAGATCAATTCAATGCTTCCTACAGCAACGGTCACAAGTAATTGAGGGCTTTGGCCGGCGATCTGTGAATGTACTTGTGCATGTAAGGGCGGGCAAACGACGCCGTCCTGTAATACTCAGATATGGCGTGCAGCATCTTGCTGACCCTTCTGTGCACCATCCCCCTGAAAACGACATGCTTGCCCAGGTCCCAGCATTCTTCCACGACATTGAGGTATGGTGATCCGTTTTTGTCTTGTTACCGGGCATGTTCGAGACGCCGTGTCTCTTGCCCGGTTTCTGCTCTTGCCCGATTTTTCAGCACATTTCAGCTGCCTGCCGGCCTTCAGAAGTTCCCCATAAAACGGCTCCAGCCCCGAAACGATTCAGAACGAGCTGCCTGCAGATCCGCATATGGTCGTGTGCACCACCACGAGCAAGCCACTTCTGGGAAGACTGCGTACCAGCTAAGTGAAAAGTAAATGAGATTTGTTGTTTTGCCTTGCCGTTGAGTCTTCGCGCCTCATGCCCAGTTTTTGTTTTTGCTCGATTTCAGGGTGCTTTTCACTTAGCTGTGCTCATAAAAGAAGATATATAGCAAACCGGCGTAATACAGTAAGAATCGCATCGGTGCGATTGTAGGGAAGTAGCACTCTGCATCTGTGTGGACCTGCTTCCTGCTATTGTTTGTCACAATCAGGAAATTCTTTGATACCAAAACCATACGATTCTCCATCGGGCTGGTACATTTTTGGTTTTAGCATTTCAAACCAGCCTGCGAATTTGGGATTACCTTTGTAATGCCTATGAACCACATATGCGATCATATCTGCAAGTTGAATCAGATTTCACAGGTGTGATTTTGTGAAAATTGGATCCTCAATAACATGCTCAACCCGCCTCCACAAACTGCCCCTTCTGACCAGTCTCCAAACCATGTCTTTGATTTCTGACTCTGGAATCTTTTGGCTGGCGTCTACGAAAAGCAGTCCGTTGTTGGTCCCCTCAGGCTCATGCTTTAGAAAATGCTCAAAGCGTTCGACAATCCTGGTCCAGGAATACTCCAGTGGTTTTGGCATATCGTATTTTCTCCTCATTCTATCTTTGAAAATAATTACATTAATCAGCGTAATGCCAGACTTGCAAACAAGACCCAAAATCTTTGTGAATATCTCTTGTTTTTTTGCAAGGTCTACCTTTAATTTTTCATCCACAAAGAAGTCGGAGTTATTCCAAATAGACTTTATGCGTAATCGACCTGAATGAGATGAATTTGTTCGTAATAATCCCGGATCTGAACCGATTACGCATAAAGTCTAATGAGCTTGATCCCAAAGCCGTAGAGCCTGTAAGACGGGCCATCAAGGAGCGGCACGCCGAGCTTGATGCGCACTACGCCAAGTACGGCGACTGACATGAGATTCGCCGGGGAAGCCCCTGACGGCCTGCCCGGCTTCCCGGCAATCCCGTATACGCTCATGCCGCGCCTTTTCATGCGGCATGCAAGGAGCCGGATTGCCGCCTTGGCGTCCTTCTCGGACTTGCAAATCTTAAAAATCCCGCCCCTGCCTGCTGCCCCGCGCAGGAACACGGTTCCCGCCGGAGGTTCCTTCCTTCCTTTCATGCGTCTGTATGGGACTGGCAGGATCTTGGATCCTCTGGTTGGAAGAAAATCGCCCTTTTTGTGATCAACTGGTAGCCGAGGATACTACGGAATCTCCCATTCACCGTCTGCGCGGCATGTTGCTTTCCGCCTGCTGCTGCCAGTCTACTACTGGGCACCCTTGTACATGGTAAGTTCCGATCGACTCAGGCCCAACAGCAATGTCAGATCACAGGACCAGTAGTTCCGATTGTGGCCTGAAAATACAGTAAAATGACAGGTTTTTCTGATC
>CAYGCI010000032.1:0-11444 GCA_964348355.1 uncultured Nitrosopumilaceae archaeon
TAGTGATCCAGAAGGATTGGCTGGGCTCTAGTCGGAGTTATGCAACAGTCTAATTGCGGGGGAATCTAAATAAGTGCCAAGGATGGCCAGAGGGCATTGGCATGGACAAAGGTTGCAGAGAAGGGATCCATCGAGTCCGGAGGGGGCGCAGAGGTCGAGGTGGGCGGCAGGAGAATCGCCATCTTCAACAAGGACGGACTCTATGCGTTAGACGCAATGTGCGTGCACCAGGATCAGTCAATAGCATGCGGGAGCATAGAGGGGGACGTCGTAGAGTGCCCGCACCACTTTTGGCACTATAACCTAAAAACCGGGGACCTGCTTGACTATCTCAAGGACATCAAGCTGCAGACATACCCAGTAGAGGAGAAGGGCGACGGGGTCTATGTCGACGTTTGACATAACTTTTATGCCAAAATGATCCAGCCAAACCCGTGAGCCAGGAGATCCTAGACCGCATAACCGGCATAGACTATGCCAGAGTCTCCAAGACAATAGAGGGATTCATCAGGGCGCAGGTGGGGCAGGCCAGAAAGGACGGGGTGGTGCTGGGCCTGAGCGGCGGGGTTGACTCTGCGGTGACTGCGGTGCTGGCGGTGAGATGCTTTCCAAAAAACTCGCTTGCCATGATCCTGCCCGACTCGGAGGTGTCACCCAGGGAGGAGACGGAGGGCGCCATAAGGCTGGCAGACAGCCTGGATCTTGACTACAAGCTGCTGGACATCAACCCGGCAGTCGGCAAGCTTGTAAGCATGCTAGAGCCGGATCAGAGGAGCACAGGAAACCTCAGGGCAAGGATCCGCGCGGGCATTCTCTACTATTATGCCAACCTCAGAGGCTACCTCGTACTGGGATCCGGTGACAAGAGCGAGCTTCTGATAGGATACTTTACAAAGTATGGAGACGGCGCGTCAGACGCAATGCCAATCGCCTCGCTGTACAAAACGCAGGTAAGAAGGCTTGCACAGCACCTCGGGATCCCGCAGGAGATCGTTACAAAGAGGAGCAGTCCCAACCTGTGGCCGGGCCACGACGCGGAGGCGGAGATCGGCCTGACATACGAGGAGGTGGACTCGATCCTCCACTGCCAGGTGGACATGGGGCTGTCAGCCGAGGAGACCGGGAGGGAGACGGGCATAGCAATGGAGAAAATCAAGAGGGTTTGCCGGATGAACCAAAGCAGCAGGCACAAGAGGGAGCCGGTGCCAAGGGCCCCGGTGATATAAGATGATAATAGCAGACACGCTGTCGGCGCAGGAGAGGGAGCTGCGGCTTGGAGAAAAGGTCAGGATCTACCTCTGCGGGGTTACTGCATATGATGACTCACACATAGGACATGCAAGAACAATCATTGTTTTTGACGTCCTGCGCAGGCACCTTGAGGGCATGGGCCACGCCGTTGAGCTGATACAGAACTTTACGGACGTGGACGACAAGATCATCGATCGTGCGCGAAGGGAGGGGGGGACGGCATCCAGAGTCAGCGAGAGGTACATCAAGAGGTATCACCGCGACTTTGACGGACTCCACGTCAAGAGGGCCGCCAGGTATCCGAGGGCCACAGAGCACATTCCGGACATCGTCCGGCTCATCGAGGATCTGATCAGGAGGGGGGTCGCATACGTGGGCAAAAACGGCGTGTATTTTGAGGTGTCAAAGTTTCCCCAGTACGGCAGGCTGTCCAAGAAGAGGATCGACGAGCTGCGGCCGGGCGCAAGAGTGGAGGCCGACGGGGACAAGAGAGATCCGCTGGACTTTGCACTGTGGAAGCTCGCAGATGCGGAGCCAAGATGGGACAGCCCGTGGGGCGCAGGCAGACCCGGATGGCACATAGAATGCTCGGCCATGAGCCTCAAGTACCTGGGAAGCGGCTTTGACATCCACGGCGGGGGAAGGGACCTCATCTTCCCGCACCATGAAAACGAGATTGCACAGTCCGAGGCGCATGCAGGCGTGCAGTTTGCAAGGTCCTGGATGCATGTGGGAATGGTCACGATCGGCGGCCAGAAGATGTCAAAGTCGCTTGGAAACGTCAAGTCCGTAGAGCGCCTCTTGGGGGACTGGGGCGCAAACGTCATCAGGCTGTTTTGCCTGTCGGGACACTATTCAAAGCCGATCGATTACTCTGAAGAACTCCTAAAGGAAAGCCTGGCCAGGTGGAGGCAGGTGGAGGCGGCATACTTTGAGCTGATTCACGCACGGGGCGCCAGGGGCGCCGACGGGATACAGGAAACTGCCAGAGGGTGCGGCCTTGAGTTTGACAGGTGCCTCGAAGACGACCTCAACACGCACGGGGCGCTGTCGGCATTTCTCAGGCTAGTCAGGGAGATCAACAGGCTGGCCGCAGCCGGGCAGCTGACAGAGGGCGCCGGCATGGCTGCAAGGCCGGAGATCGAGAGGTGCCTGGACGTGCTGGGCCTGGTCATTCCAAAAATTTCGAGCGGCGAGATCGACTCGATAAACGGGATGATTGCCAGGAGGGAGGAGATGAGGAGGTCAGGACGGTACAGGGAGGCAGACAGGATCAGGGAGGAGATTGCGTCCCTGAACGTGGAGCTGCTGGATCACAAGTCCGGAACGACGTGGGTCAAAAAAGAGAGGATCAGGGGCGAGGTGTGACCCTTTTTCTTATCTGGGCAGCCGTGTTGCGGATCGTCACGCATGATATTCCGGACAGGCCGGAGACCAGAGTCTGGGACACGGCCTCCCCGCCCTCCAGGCATGCAAGGTATACGGAGGCCGCGGCAAACCCCATTGGGTTCCTGCCGGCCGGCACGCCTTGCCGCTTGGAGTCATCCAGGATCTCTATTGCGCGCCTCTTGGTCCTCTCGTCGAGGCCGAGGTTGTTTGCCAGCCTCACGGCAAAGCCCTGTATGTCATACTGCTCCAGCCTCATGTCCAGCCCGCGAACCAGCTGCCTGAGGGCCCTTGAGACCAGCGTCCTTTTGATGTTGGCAGTTCTTGCAATGTCGTCTATGCTCCGCGGGGTTCCGGTGGCCCTGCACGAGGCGTACAGGCAGGCTGCCAGTACGGGTGCAATCGGCCTGCCGCGAAACAGCCGCCCGGCGGCGGCCTTGCGGTACAGGTATGCGGCCTCCTCCATGACGCTGTCGGGAATGCCGAGCTTGGCCCTGATGGCGTCAAGCTGGGTAAACGCGGCGCCGAGGTTGCGCCCCGACGAGACGGACTTGCTGCGCCTGTCCCAGGTCCGCAGGCGCTCAAAGCTGGACCGCGCCTTGCCCGAAAGGCTGCGGCCCGACGAGTCAACGTTGCTTCCAATTACGGTGTAAAGACCCCTGTCATACATCGACAGGTGCGTGGCAGGCCCCGTCCTGGCGTTGTTCCTTGTGGAGAACTCCTCAAAGTAGCTGTTCTCGTGATGCCTGTCGACCAGCCTTTCGGTCAGAACCATACCGCAAGAGTTGCAAATCGTCTCCCCCCTGTCAGAGTCGGTAATGGCAAAATGCTGCCTGCACGACTTGGAGTACATGTGTTAACTTGGCAGTCATGAGATAAAAAGAAAATTCCAAATCCCCCATAGTGCCCAAGATCTAGCCCGAGATGGTCATCTTGCCATGAAGGGATTCCAGATGCCTCATGATTTTGGGGTGGCAGAGGACGGAGCTGGGCGCCGCCGAGCCTGTACCGGTGCCATGGCTGACCGCCGAGTCACCGACACAACCTCCCCGATTTGGGGAATCTCGTGCGGTATTTTGTCCTTTCACACCCGCCTTTGGGCCTCCCTCAGACTGCCACGGAGATGAAGATGGGCGCGGGCCGGGGCGGGCCGGGATCCGTTTAGGCACTAGTACGCTAATTTGGCACTAGCTTATATAGCATGGATGCGAAACTACCTCAATGAAGGCATACATTGCAATTGCGGCAGTACTGGCGCTGCTGCCAGCTGCCCAGGCTGCAAGCGCAGAGTCGGTGCCGTCCTGGTTCAAGGACAGCGTGGATGCGTGGTCGCAGGACATCATAAGCCAGGACGTGTTCATTGAGGCCGTCCAGTACCTGATCACCGAGCGGGTAATCGAGATACCTCCGACCAAGGCCGCCGAGCAGGCCTCGGCGGGTGTGCCGAGCTGGTTCAAGGAGACGTCCCAGGCATGGGCACTAGGAGTCACCGGCGAGGCGGAGTTTCTCGGTGCAATACAGTACCTGGTGGCAAACGGGGTGATCGTGCTTGGGGATCCGGCAGGCGGCCCCGATCAGGCAACGGATGGCGACCCGCAGCTGGGGGCGCTGTACGGGGATCTTGAGGCATGCGCGGAGATAACCAAGGCATACAAGAGACTGGACTGTGAAAAGACAGCCGAGGAGGCAATCACGGTCTACGAGTACAGGAGGGACGCGCAGATGATACAGGTGGGCCCGATAACCTATTACTGGAAGGGAATGGGCTCAGAAGGCAACTCGCTTGAGACCAGCGGGTCAGGACAGGCGCTGCTGAACATCAGAATGCTTGCGGAAAACACAAGCTCCGACAGGGTGGCGCTCAACTGCACCAGCCCCCAGATCTGCAGCTATGACATCACAGACGGCAGCACCGAGTTCAAGTATTCGGCAACGGACTTTACCAGCGGGCAGATCACGCTCAATCCGGGCGGAGTCTCCGAGTTCAACATGCTCTTTGGCCCAAACATCGGCTATGGGGGCACGCAGTTTGTCTACGACCCTGCAAAGGAATACCACTTTAGGATATCTGAGGGGTTTGGGGGAGCGCAGGTTCCGCTGGACCTCAGATGATCCTTTTTTTTATGGTGAACAAGATGATGAGAAGGCACGGGGGAGGAAGCAGTGGGAAGATCCTGTAGGGGGATTTGCCGGGAGCTGAAGGCAGGGCCGATGCCCAACAGGCTGCGATACGAAATGGGCCACAAGAGGTGCACCTTTTGCGGGCTGTACTTTAGCATCACGGGATCCAGATGCCCCTGCTGCAAGGCAGTGCTCAGGACAAAGCTGAGAGGCAGGAGAGGGCAGTGGCGTACATAAGATCAAAGCTGGTCAGGGGAGACAGGTACCTCTACCTTGTAAAAAGCGTCTGGGATCCAAAAAGGAGCACCTCGCGGCAGGAGATCATAAAGTATCTCGGAAAGGCATCGGAGGTAAGACCCGAGGACATTCCGGCAGACTATAGGCACAATCCAAGGATCGAGGCATTCCTTGCGGCCAATGCAGGGACTGGGTCGGCCGGAGACGAAAAGGCCGCAGCAGATCTGCAGGACAGCGTGTTCAAGGCACTGACGTCCGGGGATCTGGACAGGACAATTGACATTTACGAGACATACTGCAAGACCTCAAACATGGCAGGCTTTTACGAGAGCGTCCTAAGGCCGACAATGTACAGGGTTGGCAGGCTGTGGGCAGAAAACAGCCTGAGCATAGCAGACGAGCACGTTGCAAGCAACGTCGCCTCGGAGCTGGTAAGCATCATAAGCGAGAGGGGCTCCAAGCTCGAAAACAAGGCAAGGGTGCTCATCTGCTCCCCAAACGGGGAGGAGCACAGCCTAGGTTGCGGCGTCCTGCAGTCATTCCTGCAGAGCAGGGGATACAGGGTGTTCAACCTGTCGCCGTCGGCACCGTCGGAGGCCATAACATGCTTTGTAAGGGAGGCAAGGCCGGACATTGTTCTGATTTCGATTACAATCAAGGACAACATCAGAACCGGCCAGAGGCTGGTCAGGAAGATACGGGGGGAGCAAGACGTCCCAATACTCGTCGGCGGACAGGCACTGGAGAACTCCAATGCCAGGTTTGGCTGCAAGACAACAACAGACCAGTCGCTAGGCAGAATTCTGAAGATGATCAGGGAGGAGCTGAGATAGCCTCACGCGGAGCTGCGGGAGTTCAGAAACAGGAGAAAGTACGTCTGCCGGGCCAGGTAGGTCTTGTCAAGCCTTGCCGTAAACTCCTTCATCACAGACAGGACAGCGGAAAGAGAGCAGCCGCCGTTTCTAAAGCTGTCAATCAGGGCAGTCATGGCGCGCCTTTCGCCCCCGTCCAGGCTTTTGGAGAAATGCCCCAGTATGTGGTACAGCACGTTTGCATGGGATCTTGTAGAGGGGATGTGCCTCAGGAGGCAGCCCAGATGCAGGCCATAGTCCTCCATCACCTTTGAGATGGGTTTTTTCTCATGGTTTGCAACGGTCTTTCCAAGCACCCCGAGAAGCCGGGGGCTGTACGACATGAACAGGTACTTGTTTATGGTGTGAAAGTGCACCAGATCCCCCGCGGTTCTCACCTCGCCGAACCGCGCGTTGACAAACCGGGAGATCTCCCCCCGTGAAAGGCGGGTTTGGGCGCTCCCGTGCCCGGCATGCTCCAAGGTCTCTCCTGCCAATGCGAATGGTCGCCAGAGGCAGTATATCTATTGCACACGCACTCGGGTCCTGGTTGGCACTAGCGTCAGGCGCGGTCGGTCGCCTCTGGCCCAGACGGCGCCCCCTGATGGGGCGGAGCCTTTTTAGATCCGCATCACCCGGGCAACATATAGCAGTTCTGCCTAGCCCGGGGCAAGCCTACCCGGTCTTGATGCCGGGGGCAGGCTGCGCCACAGCAGAGTCCCGATTACTTCTTGGACGCGCTGACCAGGGAGATTACGTCCCGGTCCCGCAGTTGATAGTCGACGGGCAGGCGCAGCTTGTAGCGGATGTCCTTTGCATGCAAGAGCCCCCTGGTGAGATCGGTGTGGATCTCCTTTGCCAGATCCTCAACGGTTGCGCCGTCCTTCATCAGGATGAGATCAGGCAGGACGTTGCCTTTCTTGTCTGAGAGCCTGCCCTCATCGGCAACTGGGTAGACCGAGTTCATCTTTAGCAGCTTGAAGACTGCAATGTTGATGGCAAATTGTACGCCCGTCCTCATGTACTCCCCCATGATATCCTGCGTGATAAAGTCCAGTGCACGCCTTTGCCTGTCGCTGAGCTCGGCCGGACTCAGGATGTCAAACTGCTCAGAGCCCGGGGAGTACTTGATCAGTCCCCTCTGCTCTGCCCGCCTCAGGCTGAGCTCGCTGTCGGCGCTGGCAGGAACCACGATCATGTCGGCATAGCGCTCGCGCAGGCGGGCAAAGTTCCCATCCGCCCCCCCGACGTCAATCTTGTTTGCGACAATCAGCGTGGGCTTTGATATCCTGCGCAGGTGTGCGGCAAACTTCCTGCTGTCCTCGTTGCCAAAGTCATCAAGTGTCTTTTCGCCCAGGCCGGTGGCGCGCAGGGCGTCCCCCACATGTGACCTGTTGACCCCGACGCCCCTGTACAGCTCAGTTATGGCCCCTATCAGGTCATGGCCTGACTGCCCAAGCTTTGCAACCTTGTCCCGGTTGCCCTCCAAGATTTTGTGATACCACATGATCAGCTCCTCCTCTATGTCCGCAAAGTCAGAGATCGGATCGCCGGTCCCCACCTCGGAAATCTTGCCGGTCGAGTCAATGCCGCCGGAGGCGTCGACCACGTGGAGCAGCGCATCAGATTGCGCCGCAACGGACAGAAACTGGTTGCCCAGCCCCTTTCCCTGCCAGGCGTCCTTGACCAGGCCGGGCAAGTCGATCAGCTCAATGGGAATGTACCTCCAGCCGTCAACGCACTTTGAGTTGTTGGGGTTGTCCCGGACCTTGAATTCGGGATGGACGCAGAGGGTGACGGCATTTGCACGGGAGGAGACCGGTTTTTTTGTGGTAAAGGGGTACGTGGAGATTTCAGACGAGGACAGCGTCGCGGAGTTGAAGAAGGTGGTCTTGCCGGTGTTTGTCTTGCCAACCAAGCCGATCCTAATGGGCATGAGGACAATGCCGCTTTTTGTTATTTATCTTTGCCTGATTTTTGCCTCCAGTCTTTTGCAGGCGCCGTCCAGCTCACGAATCGACCATTTTATTTCGTCGACTTGCTCTGCGGTGAGCTCGTCATTCCACCTGTCAAGGGCAACAGAGCAGATCTGGCAGCACTGGGACAGCAGGTTCCAGTAGGGATGGTGTTCTGCTGCGCTCAAGGACAGCTCCGCCACGTCAGACAGGCCGTTTCGTGCCCTAGAAAGGGCGGTGATGCGCGCCCCGAAAATTTTGACGGTGTCAGAGTCCAGGTCAGCCTCGACCCTCAGCTGGGTGTCGCCGAACTTTGCAACCAAAAGCTCCAGCTCCCTGTAGAATGCAGAAAAGTCCCCCATTCAGAACAGCCTCCGGTGCTCTGCCAGCATGCATCGGTTGAAAACAACGTCAATCCCTGCGCTTCTGGCCAGCCCCTCGGCCTCGGGGTTGTGAATCCCCTCCTGAAGCCAGATTACCCTGGGTCTGATTTTGATGGCACTCTTGACTATTGGTAGGATGTCTCCCGATGGCCTGAACACGTCAACAATGTCAATCTCGTCCCTGATTTCAGTGAGGTCAGGATGGCACCTCCTGCCAAGTATTGTCTCGGCAGTGGGGTTTACGGGGGTTATGTCATACCCGTTTTCAGACAGGTGTTTTGGAACACGGTGCGCTGCCTTGCCAGGGTTTTTTGACATGCCGACGACGGCAACCCTCCTCATCGACAAAATGGAGCGGATCTGCTCGTCGGTGTGCGCGTCTTGCTCCATGCAGCAACCCGAGCCAGGCGGTATAAATTTCATAAAATATTTTAGGCGTCAGGTACAAGGCAATACAATGAGGTACGATCCCAAACAGATCATGGTTTTGGGCGCGATCCAAGGAGGCGCCGATAAGTTTGACAAGATTAGGAAGGTTACAAATCTTGATCCCGAGGAGCTAAACTCGATCCTAGAGGAACTGGACAAGGAGGGGCTGATCCGGGTAGAAGAGAAGAAGAGCTTTTTTGGAAGAAAGGTCGAGATTACGAACACGGAAAAGGGCACGGGGGAGCTTGAAAACAGCATCGGTGAGATGGAGGCAAAATGGGGGGAGATGAAGACGCTGTACCAGATGCAGGACAAAAAGAAGCTTCGGGGCTTTATGGACGACAACCGATCGTTTTTTCCAATGATGATGTTCTTTGGAATCATGGACATGATGCTGTTCAGCATGATGTTTGGCATGATTGGCTCCACAATGGGCAGCTATGTTCCGGCCCAGGACATGCCGGCGGGGGCCGAGGATCCGGGGGCCGCAGGAGAGACGGGTCAGGACTACAGTGATCCGGGCGTGGATGACGGCGGTTTTGACTTTGATCTAGGATTCTAAGCCAGTCGCACTTGCAAAACCAAGCAGACGCCAGGGTGCAGGGTCACACCACCCTGCCGTCCGGGCATTAAAATCACAACTGCACGGAAATTTATGGCTGGCCAGTCAGGGGAGGCGGCCCCGTACGCTTGGTTTGTGGCACGCCTCAGCCGACCGCGGGGGAAGAAAATTACATAACACAGGCAGACAGACCGAGTGTAATGCTTTACAACTCTTATGATGATACGGGGCTGGCCAGGGTGCTGTCGTTTTTAAAATCCCACAATGCAGGGTACCTGTCAGGACAGGATCTCAGCGACGCGCTGAAGATCAGCAGGGTTGCAGTTTGGAAGCACATCAAGACAATCAGGAGGCTAGGGTACAGTATAGAGGCAAGGCAAAGGCTTGGATACCGGCTCACAGGGAATACGGACAGGCTGCTCCCCTGGGAGGTGGTCGCAGGGCTAAAAACAAGGCAAATCGGCAAAAAGGCGTACTATTTTGACGAGGTCGAGTCGACGCAAGACTATGCAGCAGGCCTGGCAAAGTCAGGATGCGATGGGGGCTCGGTGGTGATTGCCGGGAGGCAAACACGCGGAAGGGGAAGGCTGCAGAGAAGATGGGAGTCCCCTGAGGGGGGAGTCTGGCTATCTGTCATCCTGAGGCCGGAGCTGGACGGCGGCGCCCTGTCCCTGGTCCCCATGGCGGCAGGAGCCGCACTGGCAGGATCAATGAAAAGCTCGGCAAACATAGACTCTAGACTGAAATGGCCAAACGACGTCCTGGTTGGCTCAAAAAAGGTGGCAGGCATCATAACGGACGCATCAATTGAGTCAAGCCGCCTGGAATACGTCGTAATCGGCGTTGGAATTAACTTTGACATAGACCCAGAAAAGATCGAAGGGCTCTTGAAGAATACCCCAAACTTTTACGGAGCGGCATCAGTCACACAAAGCAACAAAAACGCAACAAAGCTAAAACTGGTCCGTGCGTTCCTTGAGGAGCTCGAAAGGAACATCGGCCTGCTGGAAGGGGGGAGGAGGGGCGCAGTCATCAAAGACTGGACGCGGCGCTCCGGTACGATCGGAAGGAGGGTGGCCACGCAGGCAGGCGGGGAAAAAATCACTGGCGTGGCTGAAAAAATAGACAGGGACGGGGCGCTGGTAATCAGGACATCCAAGGGGGCACGGAGGGTATTTGCCGAGGACGTTGCCCACCTAAGATGACCTTCTGCCGGACTTTTGCCTGGCCCTGCGCCGGGGCTTGGCCTGCGGCCCGTCCGGGATTAGCAGGCTTTGATCACGCAGGATGCCCTTGAGCTCGTCTTGAATCTCAAGGACCGATTTTAGCAGGGACTCGAGACCTGTGAGATATTCCTCATAGTGCGAGAGCAGTTCAGTTTTTGACGAGTCAGACCGTTTAAAATACTCGTTTTGTCTCAGCAGGTTCGCAGACTCGATCATCCCAGGCATGGCAGGAGGCGCCGGTCCCAGGGAGGCAATCTCGGACTTTAGCTGCTCTATACGGCTCCTCAACTCTGTCATTTGGCGGCCTGCCCCCAATCCACTCACGGTGTTTTTTGACAAAATCCATTGTTAAAGCTTTGTCAATGACCGTACGAGGTCACGCCCCCTGCTCCTGTACCGGGCCCCCGCACTTGCGCATCAGCGACAGCAGCATGGCATGGCGGTACGGCAGTCTGCTCCGGTTGCCGGACACCTCGTCTTGATTCTCGGAGGACAGGGGCGCTCGGTGTGCTTTCGGGCCTGCCTTATGAACAGGTCGGATGCAAAGTCAGACCGGGTGCGGTCCACGGATGTCGTGACATGCAGCAGCGGGCATTTTTCATTCTCGATCCTTGCACATACGGGGGAAAAATATCCCAACGCCCCCAAGAGATCCCGTTTGGATTCAGGCATGCTGAATCGTTTGCTGACTCGTGCTATTACTGGCAGGGGCCTGAAATTGATTCGGACAATGAACTTCGTAAAGGGGTTACCCTTGCCCCTGCCGCAACAACATGGTCGCGTCTACCTATAAGGATTGAATTTCGCATGCTGTAAGAGTTTACCCCTCAGGCTACACTGCTGGCCAGAGTCTTCATGATCACGCCTGCCACGCCGTATCTCATGGGAGGGGTAAACTCCCATATCAAATTATGCTGATTCCCTGCATGGGCCACTGTGAGCGTGCGTTTCTCAGTCAGACGCATTCACTAGACATTCCATCACTTTGTACTTTCTCTGCGTGAGCTCCTTGTTCTGCGTGCGGTATTCCGTTTCGTTAGTCA
>CAYGCI010000033.1:0-11425 GCA_964348355.1 uncultured Nitrosopumilaceae archaeon
TGTTTATAAACCTTGTTTCATTTTTTCGATCCTTCCGGATGCGGCCCGGTGCAGACGGCGATGTGCGGATCTGCATGCGGTTGGCCTGAGCTGTTTTTAGATGAGCCACTTTGCGGGAGGGCACTTTTGGGAAGACTTGTTTTGCAGATCGGCCCAAGCAATCACTGAAGACTGTTCCGTCTTTCAGGCAGGCCACAACCCGCAAGCACGCTCAATTGATTCCCGGGGATGGATTCCCTTTCATCGCATCTGCCATAGGCCATCTCCCCGGATTCGGAAAATGCTGCTGCTTGTCTGGGCTGCAGCTGATCCCGGATCGTCTTTGCTCCATCCGGGTAATTCTTCAAATAGCTGGGGCATGTTCTGTTTGCTTTTGTCTGATCACGCGTGTTATTTTCAAATTCTTGTAAGTCGGCCCCCCCTACTCTGCTAATGCTGCAGTTTTTACGCCATTTTTGGGTGGTGAGGACCCCGCTAGAATAAGAACGCCTTTGTTCGCACACTTTGATTGCTCATTTCTGCCGTACCTCCGCCATTTTCCGGGTCTTTTGGACAAGCTCTCCGGCATCAGATATACTAGTACCGAGTGGATTCCTGCTGGAGTTATAATCCACAAGCACCTCTGCCAGGACGGCCTCAGCCCCTCCCGTGCCGCATCTTCGAGGGGAGGCAAGCGCCTATCACGCATGCATGACTGCCAGACAGACCAGCGAAGATTCGGCCTCGCATCTTGATCCGAACCACCTGACACCGAATTCGTGGCATGTTTCACTTGGCCGGCACTCAGTCTTCCCAGAAGTAACCGACTCGTGGAGGTGCAGGAGGCGACACGCGGACCTGCAGGCGGCCTCGTCTGGATTGTTTCGAGCCTGGGATAATTTGACGTGGTACTTCTGGGAAGACTGGCACTGCAACTAGATTCATAAAGAAACCCGGGGGATTTCATGACTGCATGGCCTCAAAGGTAACTACGGTAAACCCGGCCACGGGGGAAACCATTTCAGACTATGACGTTATGGGAAAATCACAGGTTGAGAAGCTAATCACAAAGTCGAGCCGGGTCTTCAAGGAGTGGAAGAGGGACTTTGATAAGAGAACCGAGGCCCTGCATCTGGTGTCACAGGAGCTGCGAAGGGGCAAGGAATCGCTTGCAAGGATTGCCACCGCCGAGATGGGAAAGCCGCTAAAAGAGTCGATCGGGGAGGTTGAAAAGTGTGCATGGGCAATCGAGTATTATGCAGACAATGGAAGGTCATTTCTTCACGATGAGGCGCTGAACACTGATGCCAGGAAGAGCGTGATTGCGTTTGAGCCGCTAGGGGTCATCGGCAGCATCATGCCCTGGAACTTTCCCTTTTGGCAGGCACTGCGCTTTGCCGCCCCGTCACTCATGGCAGGAAACACCATTGTCCTCAAGCCGGCCAGCGCAACAATGCAGTGCGGCATAGAGCTGGAATCGTTCCTTGCAAGGTCTGGCCTTCCAGATGGGGTGTTTCAAACGGCAGTCGGCGACTCCTCGGTGGCCGAGCACCTCCTAGAGTCAGACGTCTCTGCAATTACGTTCACCGGGAGCACGAACGTAGGAATCAAGGTTGGACAAAGGGCGGCGGCCGGCCTCAAAAAGTGCGTCCTGGAGCTGGGCGGGAGCGATCCCTTCATAGTATGCTCGGATGCAGATCCGGCAAAGGCCGCGGAGGGTGCGGTAAAGGGCCGCTTTATCAACTGCGGGCAGAGCTGTGTTGCATCAAAGCGTTTTTTTGTTTCAAAGGACATAGCAGGCGAGTTTGTTGAGAACTTTGTAAGAAATACCGAAAAGCTGGTTGTCGGCAATCCGATGTCAGATGAGACCGACATCGGTCCGCTAGTAAACAGGTCAGCAATGGAGACGATTTCAGACCAGGTTGATGATGCAAGAGGCAGGGGGGCCGAGATCCTAACGGGAGGAAGCCAGGTAGGTGGCAGAGGGTATTTTTTCAAGCCCACGATAATTACAGGCATAACAAAGGACATGAGGATTTATTCCGAGGAGACGTTTGGGCCTGTTGCGTCAATCACAATAGTAGACGACGAGCTTGACTCCATCAGGCTTGCAAACGACACCGAGTTTGGCCTGGGCGCAAGCGTGTGGACGCAGGATCTGGTCAAGGCGGAGGAGTTTGTCCGCAGGCTGGAGGCGGGGATGGTCTCTGTAAACAACGTACTGGTATCAGATCCCAGAATTCCCTTCGGGGGGATAAAAAAGAGCGGGTTTGGAAGGGAGCTGTCCAGGTACGGAATGCTGGAATTCGTAAACATGAAGTCGATAAGATACTATGACGATCTTGTCAGGACTCATTTTGTGGAATAAAGTCCGTGGCGCCTTGACCGGCAGTTACGAGCTTTCTGTATCCAGCATGAGTACGGGACACGAGACATTTTCAACTATCTTGCGTGAAACGCTTCCCATGGAGAGCAGCTTCTTGACCCCCCTGAGCTTCCTTCGCTTTGCCATCACCACAAGGTCTACGTTTTCCTTGTCAACATAGTCCAGGATTATCTCGGCTGCATCGCCAACGGCTGCCCTGACCTCTGCACCCACCCCCTGATCCTTGCATTGTTGAACGCGTCCTGCCATCTCTTTTTCTGCCTCTGCCCGCATGGATTCGTTTGCCTCGTCTATGCTTTCCCGTAGCTTGTCTTGCTCGGACTCTGCCAGTGCAAACGCCATCGGACGCTGCATCTCTTCAACAATGTGCAGGATTATTATCCTTGCAGGCGTGTTCCTTGCGGCATGGATTGCGTGCCTGAGCGCATCATCGCCTGCCGGAGTCCCCGCATGCGGAACCAGTATCG
Source organism: uncultured Nitrosopumilaceae archaeon (assembly GCA_964348355.1). Classification (GTDB taxonomy): domain Archaea; phylum Thermoproteota; class Nitrososphaeria; order Nitrososphaerales; family Nitrosopumilaceae; genus JAWVZS01. Next base: position 2,833 of record CAYGCI010000033.1, read on the forward strand.
TGCCATACATATTCAAAAACCATACCCTGCTTTTCCATAATAAACCTAACACGGTGGTCTTCGATGCCGAGAGCAAGTCCCAGAGGGGCAGCACACCCGACCCCGCCGGGAATTTTAAGCCAGCTACGGCAGTCAAGGGCCCCAGCTTGCAGGCAGGATCCCGCCGCCGGCCCGCTCTCAGCGGCGATCCCGGATAAGGTTGGCCATGGAGAACAGGATTATCGAGGTCACGATCAGGATTGTCCCCAGCAGGAACAGTACCACGGAGGCAAGCAGCGAGCCGTAAAAGATCGTGTTCTCGGTCAGATACGCATCCAGGAATACCGCCCCCAGCACGATTCCCGCAATCATGAATATCGCCCCGGTTATTCCGTAAAACGGAAGGGGGTGGCGGATCGACGTGTACTTTATAGTGTTTGCAAGCACAGAGATGCCGTGGGAGGCCGGGTTGTGCTTTGATGTCTGGCCGTCATAGGATACGCTTATCGGGATCTCGGCAAGGGACAGCCCCTTGTTTGAGCACTTTAGTAGGATTTCAGTCGACACGGACATTCCCTCCTCGGTTGGGTGTATGACGCTGACTGCGCTTCTCGAGTAGGCCCTGAATCCGGACTGCGAGTCGGTAATCTTCAGATCGGTGCCATAGTTGGCCACAGACGTTATGATCTTGATTCCATGCCTGCGGTATCTCGGCATGTCCTGGCCGTCATCGAGCAGCCTGGAGCCGATTACCACGTCCACGTTGTGCTGGTCCAGCACCGAGAGCAGCTTCGGGATCTGGTGCGCATCATGCTGGCCGTCGCCGTCAATTGTGACGACGGACTCGGCGTTGTTTTCCCGGGCATAGTCAAACAGCGAGATGACTGCGGCCCCATAGCCCCGGTTCCTGGCATGGGATATGACCAGTGCGCCGGCGGCCTCGGCTGCCTTTTTGGTGCCATCCGTAGAGCCGTCGTCGCACACGACCACCCGGTCAACGAAGCTTCTGGCGGTCCTTACCACGGATGCTATTCTCAGCTCCTCGTTGTATGCGGGAATGCATGCCAGCCTCAAGATGTCTCTTGTGGCAGGCAGATACGTAAATAGTTTGATGATCGGGACTTGTGAGAGTTTACGTCGTGGGCGGCACTGCCGATCATGGTCTTCATGATCACGCCCCACACGCTGCATCTCCGGGAGGGGCAAACTCTTACCGGGGTTTTTGCAAGCTTGTCTAGGCCAAGTCCCGCACGCCTTCGAGCCTAGGATCCCCTAATTGCCTTGTGGTTTCCCGACAAGTAGCTTGCCACATAGCCCTGATTTTAGATAAAAAAAGATTGTACGAGAAAACCAGAATAATTTGATGTGGGCAGTCACGTCCCACTTCCGTCTAGGCGTAAAAATCACAACTGCAGGTAAGTTTGTGTGTAGTTAGGGGCAGGTGACCTCGTACAAAAGATTGGCTGATCTGTTTCGGTCAGAATGCGCTATTTTGGGTTCGGGGAGGACAGCACGCATGAGGTCATCTCCCCTTGGCAGCTGTGCACGAGCTTACATGCAGCAGTGATTTTTATGCCTAGCCAGCAGGTGGGGGATGAAATGGCGCGAGACTATTTCGGCAATTCATATGTTCCAATCATGCTTGTACCGTTTTGGTTTTCTATTATCTTAGATATTCTTACAGCAGATAACGCCAAGACTGCTGAATGATGGACGGATAGGATTGCATCTTGTAGTTTTTGTTCTTCTTCTATCATGGTAACCTTGAGTCCTATTTCCTTTGCTTTTGTGGCTGAAATGTGGCGTTCATGAGATTTTGTGTTATCGTGACTTGCGACCGTAGACATGATTCTGTCAATAATTGAGTCAGGCTCTGCTTCATCTTTTAACATGCCGTCTTTTAACCACTCCCTAGTAATCCCTTCAGACCATTTGATGGCGTTTTGACATTCACCAATTAGTGTGGGAGTGTATTTTGAGATAATTGAATGCCATAACGGAATTGATGCTTGGTCTTTTTTTACATCCTCTTGTGCTTTTTTGAACTCAGATAGTACGCCTTGTGCCGATACACCGCGGTATTGGGGATCAATTGGCCCCAAACTAGATTGTTTTCCCATCAAAATTTCTTTTGAAGAACATGCAATCATTGTTCCGCCAGACATTGCAATTTGTGGAACAATAACACGGATATCTATGCCAAAAATTTGCCTAAGATAATGAACAATGGATTCTGTTGCCCCTACTTCTCCGCCAGGAGTATGTAGAATTAGATCCAACCCTTTTGTTTTGTCTAATCCGTGAATACAACTCATGAATGCGTTAATATCGTTATCATCAATTCCGAACGAAACACTCGGTATATTTCCATGTAGCCAACCAGAATAATACAGGATTGCGTTTCTATTTGTTAATTCACTTAATTCTTTTAGGTATTTTTTACGATAAAAATCAAGACCGTTGTCATATTTACTTAGCTGGTCTCTGATCTCGTCTAAAGAGGGCATGAGGATTAACTATGTTTTAACGGATGTAGTAGTTTGAAATTTTACGTTTAGTGGTTGCTTATCAATAAATCCATATGAATTGAATTCTTGTTCGGGTTTTTCTGTGGAAATTCCAAGAAGTTTGAATGTGTCTTGAATTTCTTTATCAGTCATCATACCTGCTCACCGCTTGGATTGATATATAATTCATGGCTTTTATGAGCATGATAATGTAATTAACATTTTTTTGGTATGTGGTTACCTGCCCCTACCAATCAGGCATGAATTGGCATGTACAATTATGATTTTCGTGCCTAGCTAGCAAGGGGACGTGACCACATACCATTTTTTTGTATAAAGGGATTCATGCATGGGTGCCCGGATCCGGCGGCTATATCTGCAGGTGGGAGCGCTCGCCGAGCAGGAACCTGTGCGCGCCGCCCGGCCTTGCCGGCTCGACTATCGAGCCCCGCGCGATTATGCTCGAGTCGATCTCGATTCCCGACTCGACGGTGCACTCTGACATCACGATGGAGTTCCTTATCTCGCAGTTTTTTATGGTGCAGCCGTCCCCGATCGAGACATAGGGCCCTATGCGCGCGGCAGGCCCTATGTGGCAGTTGCTCCCGACGATTACGGGCCCGGTGACAAGCGAGTCCCGGGAGACCGTGGTGCCCCTGCCAAGGACGATGTTGTTGTTTACTGCGGCGTCTGAGTCAATCAGGAACTGGTTCTCCGTGCCTATCGAGTCCAGGACTAGCCTGTTTGCATGTATGATATCCTCGGGGGTTCCCGTATCCTTCCACCACCCCGTAACGGTATCGTGCCCGATCCTCTGGCCCCGCCGTAGCGACAGGTCCAGCGCATCGGTAATCTCCAGCTCCCCGCGCCAGGAGGGCTCGAGATCGTCGATTATCCCGAAGATCTTGGGCGACAGAAAGTAGATCCCAATGACTGCGAGGTTGGAGGTGGGATCCCTCGGCTTTTCGGTGATCCTTTTGATGGCTCCCGGATCCCTGCCGTCCAGCTCGGCGATTCCGAACCGCCGCGGATCATCGACCTCGCAGAGAAGAACCATCGCGTCCAGCTCCGAGCCGGAGAACCTGCGGGTATAGTCCTCAAGGCTCTTTCTGAGGACATTGTCCCCCAGATAGACGATGAACTTGTCATCGCCGACAAAGTCCCTGCACAGCCCGATGGCATGGGAGATCCCCCCCGGCCGGTCCTGGCGGATGTAGGTTATTCTGACCCCGAATTTCTGCCCGTCGCCATAATACTCCTCGACCTTTTGGGGATGCGTGCCCCCGATGACTATTCCGATCTCGCGCACCCCGGCCTGCTTGAGATCCTCTAGGGCATACTGGGACATGGGCTTGTTTGCAATTGGGAGCAGCTGCTTGGGGCCCGTATGCGTCAGGGGCCTCAGCCTCGTCCCATGGCCCCCGTGAAGAATAATCCCCTTCATCCCTTGGCTATGCGGGCCCCTCAATATAAAATCAGTCAGGCACCGATACCGGGGTGCTCGGTCGGCTCAGAGTATCTGGCCGTCCATCGAGACTGCGTCGCAGGCGCTCTTTGCCTCAAGGAGGTACTTGTACCACTCGACGGTCCTTGTCTGTATGGATTCGGTGGTCTCCCCGGACTTTAGCGCCGCATGGATCTCCCTTGCGCCGTCTGCTACGGTCCACCTCGTCTCGTATCCCAGCGTGTCGCGGATTTTCTCAAAGCTGATTCTGTAGGAGCGCGAGTCCGGATCCCCGTACCACCGCTTCCTGAAGGGAATCCCTACTGCCCGTGCCACCTCCCTTGCCAGCGGCAGTATCTGGTAGTTTTGGGCATCAGAGCCCACGTTGAATATCTGGCCGCCTACCTTGTCTTTTGGCGACTTTATTACGGCGACATAGGCCTCGGCGACGTCCCTTACGTGGATAAACGGCCTCCACTGTCCTCCGTCGCGCATGATCGGAATCTGCCCGTCCCTGAAGAAGCCCAGCACCATTCCGTTTACTGCCAGGTCAAACCTCATCCGGGTGGAGAGCCCGAAGACGGTGGCAAACCTCAGCATGGTCGCCGTGAATTTCTCGTCGGCAAGTTTTTTGGCTGCAATCTCTGCCTTCCTGTTGGCCCGGGCATAGGTGGTCAGCGGGTTGATCGGGGATTTTTCGTCCAGCATCCCGTCCCGAAAGCCGTAGATGCTGCAGCTTGAGGCCAGGATGTACCTGCCCACGCCCCTCTCCTTGGCCAGCCTTGCCACCCTTGCGCGCCCCCCAAAGTTGATGTCCATCGTTCTCTTGGGATCCAGCTCCCCGCTGGGATCGTTTGAGAGCGCGGCCAGATCCATCACCACGTCAATGCCGTCGAGGATTTTTTCATCAAAGTATCTAGTGTCGTCCTGTACGAGCTTTAGCCTAGGGTTCTTGGATACATGCCTCAGCTTGTCTTTGCCAAAGTAGAACCTGTCAAGCACGGTGACGCGGTATCCCTCCTCAAGTAGCCTCGGGACAAGCACGGCTCCTATATAGCCGCCCCCGCCAGTCACCAAAACCCGCATGATACCCCAAGGGGCAGTCTGTATTTAATTGGCATGATCTGTAAAGACAAAGCCGTTGTCTGCGTCTTTAAGGGCCGGCTGCCCGGAGTCCTTTTCGGAGAGTGTCGGCTCGGTGACAGGCCAGTCAATGCCGATGTCTGGATCATTCCACAGTATTCCGCGGTCATCCTCCGGGGAATACTCGCTGGTGACCTTGTAGGTGACGTCTGCGTACTCGCTTAGCACGCAAAAGCCGTGGGCGAACCCCTCTGGGACGTAGAGGAACCTGTGGTTTTTCTCTGAGAGCGTCTCCCCCACCCACCTTCCATAGGTGGGCGAGCCCCTGCGGATGTCCACTGCAACGTCGAAGATCTCCCCCCGTACTACCATGACGAGCTTTGCCTGCGCCCTGGGATCCTTCTGGTAGTGCAGCCCCCTCAGCGCGCCCCTGGCAGAGCGGGAGTAATTGTCCTGGACGAACCTTGCCCCGATTCCGTTTTTGACAAACTCGGACTCTTTGTAGCTTTCCAAAAAGAACCCCCGATCATCTGGAAAGGATCTGGCGTCTACGAGGATCACGCCGGGGATCTCCAGTGGCTTGAAGGTAAACGGCAATACCGGTCAGCGCAGGCGAGGCGTATAATAGTTTTTCAGGGGATGGCTCTGGTAAGAGCCTTGCCCATCCCGGGGAGATACGGCACGGGGACACGATCATAAAGGCCCTGATCGACGGTGCCGCCCGGGGCCACGGCCACATTGAAGGGCGATGCGAATACTACCCTGGCCTTTCTGCCTTATCATATTTTGAGACCGATCTCAACCATTGATACTTCAAAATGGACTTGTGACTAGTCTGCTGCATGACCGTGCCTGAAGTTTGGAACTTCAGAAAATCACCGGCATGATCAGCGGATTCCGACCGAGTCCCCCCGCTGCGGCACCGACTAGGGATTCGGGGCAGAGCCGTAGGGGATGTAGCGCACCTTTCCGGTGTTCTTTAGTATGCGTCGGGTGTCGATGACTACGGGCTCGGACATCATTGAAAAGTCAGACAGCTCCGCATACTGCCTCCAGGGCGTCATTATTATGGCGCAGTCAGACCCCTTGAGGGCCTCTCCGACCTCGGCAAAGTACTCGACTCCGTCGCCGAAGACCTTGCGCGCAGCCTCGATTGCCGCAGGATCATGGACACGGATACTGCGGCATCTTCCCAGTAGCATGCCTATCAGCCGTATGGATCTGGACTCGCGGATGTCGTCCGAGTCCTCCTTGAAGGAGAGCCCCAGTATCGTCAGCGTCCTTCCCTTCAGCCGGCCTATGCTGCTCCTTATAACCCTGAGGATCTGTCCGGCCTGGCCGTCGTTTACGCGTTCGACACCGACGAGCAGGCTTGGGTTGACCCGGTTCTCCCTGAAGACTGCAATCATCGAGGACAGGTCCTTGGGAAGGCAGGACCCGCCGTATCCGGGGCCGGCCCTCAGGAACAGCGGCCCGACCCTTGGATCCATCCCGATAATCCTTGCAACGTCGTCCACGTTTGAGCCCGGGATCCTCTGGCACAGGTTTGCCACGCCGTTGATAAAGCTGATCTTCGTGGCCAGAAACGCGTTGTTGGAGTACTTTATCAGCTCCGAGGTCGGAAAGTTCGTAAAGAACCTCGGGATCCTCCTCGGATAGATGCGGCCTACGAGCCTCTGCATCCTCTCAAGGCTGCCGGCATCCTGGGTTCCGACGACTATTACATGGGGGTTGAACTGGTCGTCGACTGCCGTGCCCTCCCTCAGGAACTCGGGGTTGGTCGCCAGAAAGAGCCCCGAGCCGAGCCTCCGTCCGGAGCGCCGCCTCTCCAGCATAGGCAGGACCACGTCGGCGGTGGTGCGGGGGGGCAACGTGCTCTTGAGGATAATCGTCGGGGAGTTGTCGGATCCGTCAAGGTGCCGGGCAATCTGCCTTACGGATCTGCGGACGTGCGTCAGCACAGCCCGGCCGTTGACCGTCGGGGTTCCCACGGCAACAAAGACATAGTCCAGCGAGTCCCATACTCTGTCCATGTCCGGCAGAAACTCCAGGCTTGCGCTGCCCGCGTACCTGCGTATGAGCGCATCCAGCTTTGGCTCAAAAAAGTACGACCTGTCGCCGCTCAGCTGCGACATCTTTTTGGCGTCATTCTCTATGCCGTATACCGTGTTGTGTTTTGAGGCAAGAAAGGCGGCCAGGGTCAGCCCGACAAAGCCCATTCCGACGACGGCTATCCTCATGCCCGTCACGGCCCCCCTTGGAGGTGGCGCCGGATTGACTCCAGATACGAGGAGGACGTGCCGACATCTACAACTATGTCACCGTCGACCTTGAAGGCTATGACGTTCCTCTTTTGCTCTATGATCCTCTGTATGGCATCGGTCAGCTGGATCTCGTCATTTGCGCCGGGCGGGGTGACCGCCAGCGCATCGAAGATGCTCTTCCTGAAAAAGTATACCGGAACGATCCCCCACGACGACTTGGGATTCGACGGCTTTTCCTCTGCAGCAGTAACCCGGCAGCGGCCATCCTCCTCCTCTACAATCTCCACTATCCCGTGCCTCCGGGGATCGGAGACCCTCCTGATCAGGAAGGCGGCCTCGACGTCGGGATCCCCCGAGGAGCCGATCAGGCGGTCTAGTGGGTGCCTGCCCTGCGGTACCACATAAGAGTCGCCGGCATGAACCAGAACCCCCTCGCCGGAGACTGCAGGCCTGCCGGTCAGGACCGCGTGCCCGAATCCCTTGGGCGTGGCCTGGTTTGCCCACAGGATCGAGGAGCCAACCAGCATGTCGTGGAAGGTCTTCAGTGCGGGCTCGACGGGCGCACGGACGTCTGGCGTAAAGTGATCCTCTATGGAACGCTTTGTCCTGCCGGTGATAAAGCAAAAGTCACGGATCCCGTGCGTGTAGAGATCCTCGTAGATCTGCTGCAGTACCGGCTTTACTGCCAGATCTGAACCCTTCAGAAAGATGGGGGCCATCTCCTTGGGCATCTCTTTGGTGTAGGGCAGCAGTCTGCTCCCCCTCCCGGCACAGGTAATTATCGCCTTCAACTAACCAAACCTCCCCGTGTATTGTATAATAAATCCATGCCAGTCGTTCAGGGCAGGGGTTTGCCCCCCTCGGACTGCACTGCCGGCCAGGATCCTGATGATCACGCCCCCCACGCCGTATTCCGGGAGGGATAAACTCCCACTACGTATGAGGCCACGTCCCCTTGCCGGCCAGGCATGAAGGCCACATGCACGTGCAGATTCATGCCTGCTAGGCCTCATACGCAATCGCCTTGATCGAAATATTACGGTTGCAAGCTGGCCATGCATGCAAGGCCGCGCAGCTATAGGCCTGTCTAGCTGACAAAAACCGTGGCATTGTGTGGCGCCGCAATGCACTCCGTATCGTGATGTCAGAACCCAGGCCTGGGCTTCCTGCGCCGCGCGCGGCCAAGCTGGATCAACAGCAATATATCCAGTACGGGGGGACGGCACTCATGAGGTGGAGGCTGCCGGTTCTCGTCTTTGTATTCCTGTTCCTGATAAACCTGTCAGTCAGCCACGGGGCCCCCGACGTGACAGACG
>CAYGCI010000034.1:0-11366 GCA_964348355.1 uncultured Nitrosopumilaceae archaeon
CTGAAGAGCGGCAACCTGCTGCTGGTGACCATAGACAACCAGGGCGGACAGCACCAGATAGTCGACAAAATCCTAAACGAGGTGCTGTATCATGATTATACCAAGGCGTGATCATGGGACAGCCACACCTTCCCTGTTTTTAGGAAATCGGCCCAGGCGGTCTTCCCAAAAGTTCCCCGTAAAACGGTTCCAGATTCGACGCGGTTTACTAGTGCGCATAATTGAAAGTCGAACACCTCTGTGTAAAAATAGTCACGATATGTCAAAATTATGATCGATTGCTTTGTGTTCATACTGCACCCAGGGAGGTTGTCGCCTAATTCATCAGAATTCCTGAAAACCGCTTAGACGCCATATGGACTAGGCGTGCAAAAGGGCGGAAATTCAGAAAAACGTGCAGATTGAGCCAAATAAATGGAATTAGGCGACAACCACGTACCCAGGTGATAATACCCCCACACGCTTGGGTCTCATCGAGATGCCCACCGCATCAACGGATGCGCCGGCTTGATTGTTTTGGATTGCATAGACTGTCGAACACACGATAAAAGCACCCCCGCCGTAGTCAGGGTGATGGATCAGCCATTCTTTTTCATGTGCTTGGCGCACTCGTAGTTGAATGGGGCGAGCTGCTGTGCTCCTGTGCTTCGAGCACCGATGGATGACTGCAGCTTTTGATCCGTCGAACCATGATCCAAAAGGAGGTGAGGGAGGAGGACTGAAAAGCATGGGAATAGACATTAGACCTTATGCGTAATCGACCCGAATGAGATGGGTTTGTTCGTAACAGTCCTAGATCTGAATAGATTACGCAAAGTCTAGTACAAAAGGCCGATGCGGACTCTGCCGGCATGACACCATCATCCCTGATCATGCCCGTCGCACCGCGCCCCAGGAGGCGAAGTCATGACATGCGGGCACGTCTTGGAAGACTGTGATATGGCCTTCCTTCTATTAGCAATTCAAAAATACGGGCGTCTTTGAAATACCGTTGCAGGGGTATCGAAGCCCGGTCAACCGAGGGGGACTCAAGATCCTAAAAATAGGAAATCCCCTCTCTTAGGAGTTCGTGGGTTCAAATCCCACCTCCTGCATCCACCTGCAAGCTCTCAAAAGTGCATGTGGTCACGTCCCCTTGTTAGCTAGGCACGAAAGCCACAATCATGCATCTAATTCGTGCCTGACTGATAGGCAGGTGGCCACATACCAAAAGTATATTCCTGCAGCCATGGCTTTTGCCATAGCTGCAGATGTTTCGTGATTCATGTTATTCTCTGCGAGGGCACGTGTCTATGCAACTATGGCCTTTACCCTAGTTACAGCATGCCTGGAGATCTCCTGGTGTATTCTTGCATGTCCTTCCTCCTTGAATGAAAGGTTGCATCTGAAGCACTTCCAAGCCGTGTCCGTCACGCCTAGATTAAGGCCGCTTTTGAATATAAAGATATTGCACAATTGATCTATTTTCTTCAATTACGTGATCAGCCTTCAAAAAAACATGTGATTTTTCCAATTATGCATGGCCTTTCATGAAGATTTTTGGGCCGAGACACCAATAATGATTTAGCAGATACTGCACTTCATAAGGTTGCAATGGTGGATTTCTTTGAGGCGCTCGCAGAGCACTCGTATCTCGGGGTCTTTCTTGCGCTAGTCGGCATAAACGCGGCCCCCCTCCTGATGCCGCCGACCTGGATTGTCCTGGCGTCATTTCACGCAGTGGATCCCGCACTCGATCCGGTGATTCTTGCGGTGGTCGGGGCGACAGGGGCCACGGCCGGGCGCTTTGTCCTAAAGCACATCAGCGGGTTCTTCCGAAGGTTTGCAGGCGAGGAGCAGAGAGCCAACCTTGGCGCCATAGGTGACTTTTTGAACAAGAGGCGCCATGGCTACATTCTGGCATCGTTCCTATTTGCTGCAACCCCACTGCCCAGCAACATGCTGTTTGTGGCCTACGGGCTGATGGGGGCCAAGAGCATGGGGCTGTATGCCGGCTTTTGGCTCGGCAGGATACTGTCTTATTACATAATGCTTTCAGTCAGCAGCATCGTGCTGTCTCCGTTCCTGCAGTTGTTCGAGGATCGATACGTGGGCATTCTTGTTGCCGACGGCATAGGGATCGGCGCGGTGGTTTTCTTCGCATCCATTAACTGGAGGGTGCTGATCACGGAGCAAAGGCTCAGATTTGTGAGGCCGAGGCTGTGGAGGTTCTGATGGACAGGCTGGACTCTGTCAGGCGCGAGATCGGCACCATGCCGCAGAGCGACCCGGCACATGATGCCTCCCACATCCTGCGCGTCTACAAAAACGCGGAGCTGCTGTGCAAAAGGGAGGGGGTCGACCCTGAGCTGGTACTGGCCTCGGTACTGCTGCACGACCTGGTCTCCTTCAAAAAGTCGGATCCCAGAAACAGGTCGGCCTCTGCCAGGAGCGCCGCAAGGGCCAAGAAAATCCTGAAAAGACACGGCTACAGCGGGGACGAGATTGCGATTGTCTCCGAGGCTGTGCGGGATCACAGCTTTTCAAAAAACACGAGGCCGGAGACCGTCGAGGGGCGGATCCTGCAGGATGCCGACCGCCTGGACGCCATCGGGGCCATAGGGATTGCCAGGGCCTTTGCAGTCGGCGGCTCAGAGAACAGACGGCTGTACAGCCAAAGCGATCCCTTCTGCAAAGACCGAGAGCCAGACGACGGCAGGTGGACCCTGGATCACTTTTACCAAAAGCTGCTGAAGCTTGAGGGACTGATGAACACCGGGACAGGAAAATCCATCGCCAGGGAGAGGACAGGCACGCTCAAAATCTTTCTTGGGCAGTTAAGGCGGGAGATTTCGGACTAGGCCAGACACGCAGGATTCCTGAAACGGATCCAGACCCGAAGCAGCTCAGGCTAGCTTGCCTGCAGATCCGCTCGTTGTCGCCTGCGCCGCCAGAGATGGGTTGCGTCCGTGAGGACTTTCTCAAAACTAAACTTTATAATCACGCTAGGAATCAACCATTTCATGGTCACAGTCGAACAGGCGAAAAACATGAGGGGCGGAGTTGACATCGAAGGCACCGTAGAACGAAAAGGCGAAAAAAGAGCCGTAAACATGAAATCAGGCGGAACCATCGATGTTTGTGATGCATACCTTGTTGACGAAGCCGGCGATGAAATCAAGCTTACATTGTGGGCAGAGGATATTCAGGCTGTAAATGATGGCGACAAAATCAAAATTACTAACGGATATACCAACTCCTTCAAAGGCGAGGTCGCCCTCACAAAAGGCAAGTTTGGCACAATGGAAAAAATTTCCTAGTAATAGCCGGACCGATTTTTCTCTTTTTTCCAATCCATTACAAACAAGACCACGCCGACAACAACTGTAATGACGCCCACCAGCATGACAATGCCGGATATTGCCAGTGGCACGACGATGCTAACCAGTGGGGAGTCGGGATCGTTTAGAATGTCAGAGTTTTCAGGATCCTCTACAAACATCATCACGACAGTTATGCTGCGATCCCCGGTGTTTGTAACCTCAAAGTTGTAGGGCTCGCTGCCTTCAATCATGAGCATGTCAAAGACAACAGGCTCGCCGGTCCGCACGGAGCCAAAGTCACTGCCATAGATGTCAGATATCCCCACCTGAATTGCATCGCCTGCCTCAAAATCAACAATCTGAACCCCCCACATCAGGGGGACGCCTGAGTTTTTACCCGAGTAGCTAAAGATGCCACTGTCACCGGGAAAGATCACGGACTGGTCAGATATCTGATCAAACATCCTCTCAAGCATGGCTGGAACAAACAGCTCGCTGTTCATGGTCGGATCAGAGTCGGGAAGCACTGTAAACGCAATGCCAAACGATACCGAGATTAGCAGTACGCCAACTCCTATGATTACAAGGCCTCGCTTATTCATCAACAACATCCAGAATTATCACTTTCTGGATTTCTTGGCTGCCTTGGTTGCGATCCTTTTGGGTCTTGAAGATTTTGCCTTGCCGGATGTTTTTTTAGCTGCTGTCCTTTTGGTTTTTTTAGCTGCTGTCCTTTTGGGCCCTGAGGCTTTTCTCCCGGTTGTTTTTTTAGCTGCTGTCCTTTTTGGTAAAGTCTTCCTGGCAGTCCTTTGGGATCTTGAGGCTTTTGCCTTGCCGGATGTTTTTTTAGGTGCTGCCCCTTTGGGTCTTGATCGCTTTTTGGAAAGCTGATCCTTTAGCTTTTCCTCTGCCTTTTTGAGGCTCCTCTTGGCACTGGTTTCCTGCCTGGATGAGCGCTCCACTCGTTTGGAGAGCTCATCAGAGTCCTCGGTGCTGGATTTTAGCAGTCTCTTTAGCTCGGGTTTTGCCTGGCTGGCTTGCTTGATTTGGCCTGAAATCCTGCTTTTGGAGGCAGAATAGCTGCTGATCTCGTTCTCCAGTTTTTTGGCCATTTTTTTACGGCTCTTAATCTCAAACTCTATATCTGATATTCTCTCCAGGACTCCACGCAGCCGCCTTTGCGCTGCAAGCTTCTCGTCCTCAGTATCGGCAAACTCGGCATCCTGCTCGGTCTGCTCTCTTGCATCCCGCTCCTGGCCCAAGCGCTGTTCGGCGCCCCCAATCAGCCTCAAGATGCTGTCCTTTTGGGCGGATTTCTGGTCTAGGGCCATGGATACGTCAGACAGCTCCTCCCTTGCAGACTCGATTTTTCTGTCCGCAGATGCAAGACCGGATCTTGAGCGGCGCAGTGCAGATTTTGCGTCTTTTAGCCGCCTTTCGGTCTGGCGCCTGATCTTAGAGGCCTCCCGTTTTCTTGCCTGCAGTTCCACCACGGTGTCTTGAAGCGTTCCCAATAGCTTTTATTCAGATCTAGGATGCGGTTAAATTATTAATGTGACCAGGATTTGACTTAGCTGTTAAGAAAATTAACACGATTTTTGGCTTATATCAGATGGCGTATTCGTGATATACAATGGAAGAGTTCCACCCTTCAAAGCTGCCGGTCTGCAGGACGTTTGATATAAAAAGCGAGGACGAGGCGTCCGGTGCGGCAGACGAGATCGTTGGGATGGGGTTCAAGGATCGCCGGGAGGCGTTCAAGGTCCTGATGCCAAAGGAGGCAAAGCTGGCAAGGAGGATAGGATACGCGCTTACCACGTCAATTAACGTGGGGCTGAGAAAGGCAGGCCAGCACAGGAACGTCAGGTACTGGACATATCACCACGACGATGCGCATTATGCGATTGTCCTGGTAAACTCCGATGTGGTGGAGGGCCTAGACTTTTGAGGGCTGAAAGATGGTATAGAGCCTTGTTTTCTTTGCAAGCGCGCCTGCAAGCAGTGCCGCAATTACAGCCCCCCCGACCACATCCATGGGATAGTGCTCCAAAAGGTACACCCTGCTGAATCCGACCATTGCGGGATACAGCAGGATCAGGTAGCACCCACGCGGGAACCGCTGCGATAGTGCATAGCCCAGGACCATGGCAAACACCACAGTTCTGGCAGCATGGCCTGACGGATAGGATGCAAAAAAGCTTCCCTCGCAGAATAGCGCAAAGGTGTCGCGGCTGATGGGTATGGGAAAGTCCGGGCCCTCATAGTCGACGTCCGGCCTGTCCCTGTCCACGCCGCATTTTACATAGCCGGTCAGCAGGGTCGTGACCACGAGCAGGATCATCAGGGAGATGCCGATTCTCCGGGTCCGCCTCAGCAGGATTATGACGATTGCAAAAACCAGCATGTTAAAGACGTCGCCTGACTCGGTGACATACTGCATCAGGACATCAAGGGGGGAGTTTCCCACAACGGACTCAAAATGGCCCGATACCATGCCGTCAAGCTCGGCGGTGGTCCCGGTGTAGACTAGCAGCGTGATGGCAATCGAGGATGCAGACAAGACCAGGAACGGCCGTGATCTAATGTCAAAAATCCATTTTTGCAGCTATTCCACCCCACTGCACCTGACGCCGGCAGGTATATGGATTTAGCTTGGGGTTTTTTCCAGGCGCCTGCCAGGCTGTGTCTGGATCCAGTCCTCAGACGTGCCCGGCCCGCGGCGGTGCAGGCGGTGGCGTGCGGGTCCTGCAGGCGGCCTTGCTCAAGCCGCCCGGCTTGGCCGTCATTTGGGGAGATCCGCGGATGCCGAGATCGGCTCAAAGATTTTAAGATGGTGCGGGGTATGAAACCTGTGAAGTTTCTCACACTAGACGACTTTGAGCTGGGGGGAAAGACAGTGTTTCTAAGGGTAGACATGAACTGTCCAATCGATGCGGGGTCAATGGAGATTTCGGGAACAAAGAGGATCGAGGAGGCCATCCAGACAATCAGGGACCTAGAGGGCGCAAGGATAGTCGTCGCCTCCCACCAGGGAAGGGTTGGGAACACGGACTATACCGGGATGGACAGGCATGCAAGGGTCATCGGAGACATGCTGAACAGGGAGATCAGGTATGTCGAGGACGTGATCGGGGAGGCGGCCCAAAGCCAGATAAAGGGCCTGAGGGGGGGCGAGATCCTGCTCCTAGACAACCTCAGGCTGTGCGCGGAGGAAAACTACGAGTTTGCGCCCGAGGAGGCCTCAAAGACCATGATGGTCAGGAGGCTGGCCGGGCTGTTTGATCTGTGCGTCCTGGACTCGTTTCCCAGCGCACACAGGTCGCACCCGTCGATTGTGGGGTTCCCGCACGTCCTGCCTGCCTGCGCAGGAAGGATAGTCGAGCGCGAGGTTCGGAACCTGGATGAAATCATGACCGTGGCCAAGGCGCCCCACGTCATCGTCCTGGGCGGCTCAAAGGTGCCAGACAGGCTTGAGGCAATCAAGATGCTGATCAAAAACGGGAGGGCGGATCACGTCCTGCTGACAGGGCTTATCGGAAACGTGTTCATGCGGGCGCAGGGAAGGATCAGGTCGGCGCTTGGAATCAAGCGGGAGGAGGAGGCAGTTGCAAAGGCGCACGCGCTGATCGGCGAGTACCCCGACGTGTTCTCCACGCCGGTGGACGTTGCAATCGACAAGGACGGCGAGAGGGTGGAGCTTGACGTCAGGGAGCTCAACCCCGGGGAGCTGATTTACGACCTGGGGCCAAAGACCGTGGAGCATTATAACAGGATAATTGCCGGGGCAGGGACCGTGTTCGTCAGCGGGCCTGCGGGATTCTTCGAGAGGGAGAACTTTAGCTTCGGAACCAGGGCGCTGCTTGAGGGGGTTGCAAACTCGATGGCCACCACGATCGTCAGCGGGGGACACCTGACCTCGGCGCTGAAAAGATACGGGCTGGCCGAGAGGATCAACCACGTCAGTACGGCAGGCGGGGCCCTGGTCCTGTACCTCACCGGCGAGAGGCTCCCCATGATCCGCGCCCTGGAGGAGGCCGCATCAAGGGGGGCTCAGAGCGCGGACTTGCAGCCCGGGCAGGCCCTGTCCTCGGAGCGGCCCAGAAAGGCGTCGTTGCCGCACGAGCCGCAGTGAGCCCTTTCCAGCTTTTCAAACAGCTTGAGCCAGATCGTGGCAAGGTTCTGGGCGATGTTCCGGGCCGCGCCGGCCTCACAAAGCTCGTTTATTGCAGGCTCCAGATCAGCGACAGACCAGCCCGGGTCGATGTCGCCGCCCCGTCTCAGGTGCTCAAAGACATCGTCGCTGTTGAACCTGCCGTCCTCGTCGTTGTAGTTCTCAAAGATTACCCTCCTGACCTGCAGCGATACTGGGATCCTGGGGGCAAAGCCGGACATGTCAGTACAGGTTTGCCGCGTCCTCTTTTAGCTTTTCAGCGTCAGGGTCCTCGACATGCCGGGCAAGATGTGAGTACAGGGCAAACTTTAGGACCTTGAGCGACAGCAGTGCGCACTTTATCCGGACCGCCTGGAGGTTTTCCAGCCCCAGCTCGCCGAGCACGTCGTCTTTTGCCAGCTGCTTTACCTCCTCGAGGCCCTTTCCCTTGGCCATCTCGGTCAGCACGGAGGAGCACGCCATGCAGATTGCACACCCCTTTCCATGGAACTTTATGTCGCCTATCCTGTCCCCGTCGATCTTGAGATCAATGTCGATGCTGTCCCCGCAGAGCGGGTTTGCATCGTGGTAGGTGACGTCTGGATCCTCCATCTTTCCATAGTTGGCCGGGTTCCTGGAATAGTCTATGATCATCTCGTGGTAAATGTCCGCGTTGCTCACAGCTTGAACAGCTCCGCCACCTTATTTAATGAACCGACCAGCGCGTCGATGTCGCCTTTTGTGTTGTATATGTAGAAGCTGGCCCGCGAGGTCGCAGCCACGTTGAGCTTTTCCATAAGCACCTGGGCGCAGTGGTGCCCCGAACGCACTGCAATGCCCTCCGCGTCCATGATCTGGGCAACGTCGTGCGGGTGGACGTCTGAGAAGTTAAACGAGATCACGCCGCCCCGCTTTGAGATGTCCCGGGTCCCATAGATCGTCAGTCCCCTGACTGCGGACAGCCTTTCAATGGCGTATCTGGTCAGCTCCACCTCGTGCTCCCGGACGTTTTCCATGCCGATCTGCGTCAGATAGTCGATTGCCGCGCCAAGGCCGATCACGTCGGCAATGTTGGGCGTGCCCGCCTCGAACTTGTACGGCAGGTCGTTCCACGTCGTCTCGTGCTTGTGTACCTCCCTGATCATGTCCCCGCCGCCGTGGAACGGACTCATGGTCTCAAGGACGTCCCTTCTCACCCACAGGACCCCGATTCCCGTGGGGCCCAGCATCTTGTGGCCGGAGAACGCAAAAAAGTCGCACCCAAGATCCGATATGTCCACCCTCATGTGGGGCACGGCCTGGGCGCCGTCGACCAGGGTGGGCACGCCTGCCTCCCTGCACTTTGATATGACCGCCCGGGCGTCGGTTATGGTTCCCAGCACGTTTGACATCAGGCTGAACGCCACAAGCCTAGTCCTCCCGGTCCGGAGGTACCCGTCCAGCTGCTCCAGCTTTAGCTCCCCGTTGTCGTCGACTTCGATGTACTCCAGCCTTGCGCCCTTTTCCTGGGCGAGCAGCTGCCAGGGCACGATGTTGCTGTGGTGCTCGTACTCTGTGGTTACGATGACGTCCCCCTCCCCGACATGGGCCCTCCCCCACGCATATGCGACCAGGTTGATGGCCTCGGTGGTGCCGCGCACAAAGATTATCTCCTGCCTGTCCCCTATATTCAGGAACCCCGCAACCTTGTCCCTTGCGGACTCGTAGGCCTCGGTGGACTCTTCTGCCAGTGCATAGACTGCACGGTGGATGTTTGCGTTGTGGTTCCGGTAATAGCCAGATATGGCATCGATGACCCGGGTCGGCTTTTGCGTCGTCGAGGCGTTGTCAAGGTAGACAAGCGGCTTGCCGTCACGAACCGTCCTGTCCAGGATTGGAAAGTCCTTTCTGACCCGGCTCGATAACTCCGCGCTCTGCATGCCTAGACCTCCACGTATACCTCGTTTTTCTCTATCTTGACATTGTAGACCCTGAGCGCCTCCTCTGCGGGTGGGTTCTGCGGCCTGCCGTCCTCCAGGTCAAAGACCGAAAGATGCAGCGGACAGCGCACGCCCTCCTCTGAGAGGAATCCGGTCGAAAGATCCGCCTCCGCATGGGTGCATATGAGATCCATGGCGCGTATCTTGCCCCCCATGTTGGACAGCAGGATCTTCCTGCCGTCGCGTACAAAGCCGAAGAGCTGCCCGTCGCCGACCTGATCAGCAGTACATGCCTTGATCCACTCGCCCAGCATGATCACCTGTACTTGTAGTGCTGCTCGATTTCCGAGTTTTCGTTGTAGCGGGTCTCCTCAATCTCCGTGAATTTCTTGAGTTCCTCGTCGGTGTTGATGGACAGCTCGCGCCCCTCCCATTTTGACTCGATCAGGTATGCAATCCATGCGCGCACCTGGATGGACATCTTCCTGGACAGCGGCTCCAAAAATCCCTCGACAATCGTGCGCTCGGCCTCAGATCGGCTAAGACACCTCGTCCCAAGGTAGAATATCTGCTCCTCGTCAATCTGAGCCACGGATGCAGAGTGCGTGGCCTTGACGTCGTTTGTGAAGATCTCAAGGCCCGGAATCGCGTCGGACTTTGCGCCCTTGTCCAGCAGAATCGAGCGCCCGGAAAGGTACGAGTTTGACTTT
This sequence comes from uncultured Nitrosopumilaceae archaeon, assembly GCA_964348355.1. GTDB lineage: Archaea > Thermoproteota > Nitrososphaeria > Nitrososphaerales > Nitrosopumilaceae > JAWVZS01. Next base: position 10,082 of record CAYGCI010000034.1, read on the forward strand.
GATGCCTCCTCCTTGATCCTGATCATCCCCTTGAACAGCGACTTTGAGCTGTCCCTGAGGATCGACTTTTCGATGACCCTTCCCTCGGTGAACCGGCTCTGGTGGTTGACGTTGGTCTGCAGGTCAAATGACTGCTCGTTGTTTCCAAATACCACCTCAGAGTCGTTGGCAGCCGCGCCGCTCTCGTTGAGGCAATAGTCGGTCCTGTATCTGGAGACAAGCGCGCCGAACAGTCCCAGGTACCAGTTTAGCCTCGCGTCCTTTGCAAGATCCGCCCTCCTGGTCGAAAAGTTGACCGAGCCCTGATCAAACATCTGAAGCGTGGTCCCGTCAACCCGCGCATCTGCGCCAACGATGACGTTGAGCAGCTCAAGGTATGCCTGCTGCCTTGACGCCTCCGGCGAGTACAGCTCCTGTACGATTGTCGACCTGCTGTTCTCCTCTGCAATGACGATATTCCGGGATATTGCAGAGACGCCGTCCACGGACAGGCACGAGAGGGCGTGGATGGGGCTGTCCAGCTGGACGTTTCTGGGAATGTAGATGAAGACTCCGGTGTTAAAGGCGGCGTTGTTTAGCGCGGTGAATTTGTCCTCCCGGGAGTCAGACGCCTCTAGCGCCTTTTTTACCAGGTCCGGATGATCCGACAGCGCGTCGCCCATCGATGATACAATGACGCCCTTTGACTCTAGCTCGTCGCCGATCCTGATGCGGTCGATGTTGGTCCCTATCTGGACTATGTGGCTCTCATTCTCAAGCTCCGCCAGCCGCTTGCCCAGAAAGGGCGGGACGGCAGCATCAGAGGTCACGCAGAGCGACACCTGCTCCGGATCCATTCTCTTGGCATCGGTGTACTTGTTGTAGAGGGGGGACGTCTCTATGGGCAGATCCTCGTATATGGAAAGGGAGTCCCTCCTGTACCGTGCCAGCCACTGGGGCTCGCCTCCGCGTGACGATATCTCGTCTATGTGTCCAGAGTCAATTGTGGACAAAGCAACCTGGGACATTACACATCACGCGGGTCAGGACTAGCCCACAGAGCCGTCCATTTCTAGCTTGATCAGCCTGTTTAGCTCCACCGCATACTCCATGGGCAGCTCCTTTACAAACGGCTCCATGAACCCGTTGACGATCAGGGTCAGCGCCTCCTCCTCGGAGAACCCCCTCGTCATGAGGTAGAAGATCTGCTCGTCGCCGATTTTTCCGACCGTCGCCTCGTGCGTGATGGTGGCATCCTCCTGGTTGATTTCCATGTACGGGTAGGTGTCCGTCTTGGAGGTGTCAT
>CAYGCI010000035.1:0-11260 GCA_964348355.1 uncultured Nitrosopumilaceae archaeon
TATGGTGATTTTCGGTCAAGTTTCAGATTTTAGGCAGGGTTATGCAACAGTCTAATCTTTACTACAAGCTGATATAGCTTCTCTGATTCTTTCTGTTACTTCTGTCACTGTTTTTCCCTGTGTGTAACAACCTGAGATGTCTGGAACCTTTGCTATATACATGCCATCTTCATCTTGTTCTATGATTACAGTGTATGTTTTATCTTGTGTGTTCATATAATTAGAATACCTTGTATTTCTTTAAACTCTTCCGATCTGTTTTTTAATTCATCAGGCGTGAACAAATAGGGATGCAAACAAATTCTTCGTGTGTGGTCACGTCGTAACAACTCGGGCTTCGGAAGTGATTTACAATTTCAGGCACAAATTCTGTTTGATCGACCTTCTTTGATGGCAAAATTCGTGCCTGAACTTCCAGAGCCCGAGCTGTTACGTCACGTCCCCCTGTTGACTAGGCGTGAAAATCATAGTCATAGATGTCAATTCGTGCCTGATTGGCAGGGGCAGGTAACCTCATACGCCGGTTTTGTCAGGATGGTCTAAATTCCTTGATTTTCTGCCTGGCTGGGGTATCTTTCACTTAGCTGGATTCAGGCGTGGTTAGTCAAATTTTATGAGCGGTGAACCATCTTTGACACCGGAAATTAAGTACAAATTCCTAAAGCACTAGGCATGGCTGGAATCCGGAGCCAATGGTCTAAGATGCCCTCCCCCTCCGTATCTGACAAGATTGCAGATGTCATCAAGCCAAAGGGCGCGCTCAAGCCAAGGGTTCAGAATGCGATACAGAGGCTGCAGAAGCAAATTTCAAAGTTGGACTCGATGCTAAACAAGCTGCAGGAAAGGGACTCCAAAATATTTCAAAGAATTGTTGAGGCGACTCAGCAGCATGACGCTCATACCGGCAGGGTTCTGTCAAACGAACTAGCTGAAATCAGAAAGGTCACTAAGGTTTTAGGCAATGCAAGAATGGCATTGGAGCAAATTGAGTTGCGGCTGACCACCTATCACGATCTTGGCGATACCGTCACGACAATCATGCCGACAATCGGCTTGATGAAGAACATGAAGTCGTCACTGGCAAAATTCATGCCGGGTGCAGATCAGGAGATCAGCAGCATGGCGGAGATGCTGGGAGGATTCATGGTTGACACGTTCTCCGGCGAGACATCGTTTGGGGTTGATACACCAAGCAACGAGGAGACCGACAGAATTCTCAAGGAGGCAGCAGCAGTTGCGGAAAACTCCGTCAGCGACAAGTTTCCTGACATGCCGACATCAACCTTGGTTGACAGCAAGGTTCTCTAGAATGACTGCTCTGAGCTCTCTCTAGTCTCTTTCAGCTTCTTTATGTTGGCCTTTTCTGAGTCAATTACCTGGTCGATTCCAGAAAGTCTGTCCCTTAATCCGTTGATCAGGGTGGCAACCTCGTCTGCCTCCCGCTCAACGTTTGAGCGCTTTATCGTCAGATCCTGAATCCCCCTGTTCTCCTCCTCGATGTAAGCGCTTACCTTCTCTAGCTTCTCCCTCAGGTTTTTGATGTCTACGGATTCCTCCTCGATCTCTTTTTCCAAATTGGTCCTCTTGTCCTTGAGACTCTTGATCATCAGGCCGACATAGTCGATGGCCTCCTCGAGCTTGGCTCTCTTGTCAATGAGGCCTACAATCCCGATCTCCGAGTCTGGAACCCTCTCTGACGTGGCCTCCTCGGGTGCCACCTCGGGCTGTGTGTCCTGGGTACCTGGGATCCCCTCTCTTTCGGCAGTCATCTCTGTTCCTTCCTCTCCACCGCGCTTGAACCTGTCAAACATCTGACAATTATTAGTTGCTATCTGAATAAAAAGCTAGGTTAAAGCATAAAGCTAACAAGATGCATATTTTTTCACATTTTTTGACAAAAAAGACATATGAGACCACCTCCCCTTAGCTTATCTTTACTGCCTCTCCCATGACGGATTTACCATGTAGCCTACACGCCGGCGTGCATGTCATGAACGTAACAGGTTAGCCGTACGAGGTCACCTGCCCTCATCGGTCAGGCATGAATTAGATGCATGATTGTGATTTTCGTGCCTAGCTGGCAAGGGGACGTGACCACATACGGTTAGCCCCTGCCTAGGCAGCAATCAGGCGCGAATCTGCCTGCAGTTGTGATTTTCATGCCTGGCCGGCAAGGGACGCAACTCCAACTCTAGGTAGGGGCTAACCTGTTACTCATGAACCTAACCACTTGTCCCTCTAAAGCAAGCCTCCCCCTGATCTGGTCGTCTGTCTTGTGATGCAACACGACGCGGTGCAACGGCCATTCGGCGGCGTTGATTATGGGCTAGACCCCACGGGCCCTGTACAGCCTCCAGACAAGACCTCCCGGCTCTGGATCATATCTCCTCAAACCCAATGGTTTTGAGATACTCGTACGTGCCGTCGTAGAACTCCGAGCTCCTAGTGACGTCGTGGTCGTCTCCCTCCGGGACGAATATCACCATCCCCTGACGGGCCCTGGTGAGTAGCACGCGGTACGAGTTCAGCAGGTACTCGCGAGCCTTCTCAGTCTTTATGGATCCCCAGCTGCTCCCGCGGAACCTGTGCGCCTGCCAGTCCCCGTCTATATACCTCAAGTTTGCATCCCATGCAAGGCACACCCAATCAAGCTCCAGCCCCTGTATGTAAAACTCGGTGGCTACTTTCTCCATATAATACGACGAGCGTATATCGTCCTTGCCTGCCATGAACCAATGGACGGGCTTGATGTCGGACTTTACGAATATCCCATGCGGCCCAAGTCGGTATCCCTCCGAGCTTGCCACGATGCCGTACCTTTCGGTTCCGCGCGCCCTCCCCCTTACCCACTTTTTTGCCTTGTTGATGTCGCGCGTGATGGCAATGGGATACCTGTCGCTGATGCCTCTCCAGACCTCCTGTGCGCCCTCCGCGTCGCGATCTAGGATTCTGGATACGAGCATCGACAGGCTCTCGGCACGGAATGACCTGATTGACGTGTCCAGATGCAGTCCCTTCACCGCATCGTGTCGAGTTCCCTCAAGCAGGGCCGGTACATCCTTGCCGTAGCGTGGATCATCGATCCTCGCCGAATGGTATACATTCCATTTGGGGTACCTGTTCCTTATGGCCTCCAGCCACCCGGATAGACCGACCTCACCGTCGTAGATCTCCTGGCCCTCCCCTATCAGGCACACTATCACGGCCCACCCCTTGTGCCTGGCCATCGACCCTATCAACAGCTCCGGATCCGACATTCCGTGATAGTCAAGGTTCTTGGTTTTCTGTGATTTTGCAAGCTTCTCGGCAGACCATGCCCGCTGCGCCTCGTCAAACACCATAATCCTCTCCAATGACGGCTTGTCGGGGCTGATGTTATTTCTGAACTTGGGTATGTGTTGTATCAGCGATGCCGCTGCCTTGCCGTCGTATTCTGTCATGCATCCGCCTCCCCGTACGAGTGACTCTTTGAGTACATCCACCAGTGTCTGGTTTCCGGACAGCAGCACGGCCCTCCCGTCCTTCTCGCGATGGGCGCCGCACACCAGGTTCAGCGCCGCAAGCGTCTTGCCGGATCCCGGAACCCCGGTTACAAAGCAGATGGACTTGGAGCCATTGCGTTTTGATTTCTCGATTATCCCGCTTATGGCACCTGCAGTAACGTCCAAGTTTATCTTGCCTGCATCAGAGTGCATCAGGTCGTCAATGCCCGAGATGCCGCCGCATAGCGCGGCGGCAGCCTCAGTTATTGTGGGGGTCGGGCGATACATCGAGTCCTCCCACTCTGTGGCCGTCACGCGGCATCCGGCCTCGTCTGAGGAGACGCGCCTCACGGTGTCGCATATCCCGTCCTTGTTTACGCGGATCGTGTGGTATACGCAGTCTTCATACTTTTCTGGTGCCTCATGACCCGGGCCGTCTGCCTCTGTGGCTATCAGAACCGGCACAATCGATGCGCAGTGGCTGTCCTCGTGGAAGTTCTTCAGATCCAGCGCATAGTCGGTGCACTGGTCCTCGTCCGGTTTTTCGAATCTCTTCTTGTTGACCTTGAACTCCATGACGAATACAAAGTCAGAGTGGATCACCACGGTGTCCACCCTCCTGCCCATCCTAGGAATGGTATACTCGAAGATGACATGGCCCCGCTCCATGTCCCTGAGCTGATCCTTGAGTATGAGGATCTGCCTCTTCCACGCATCGATCTGATTCTTGTCTGGCTTGAAGGTGTCGTTTTCACGGATCTCGTCTAGTATCCTGCCGCCGTCGGCTGTTAGGAACTCCTGTATAGTGCCGGAGTAGTATGATCTTCTCATCAACAGGGCTTTGGAGTTATTTCAAATAAAGGTATCAAGCAGTCCACTACCCATGATCGCGGTTTCCTGGCGTGTTTTTTTGCATCCATTTACACCGCCATGAGTCGGGTACATTTAGGAAGACCGACCCTAGGCACAACCAATCCACACGGATCATGATCTGTGCGCAGTTCCGACTATGCGGCAGCCGCCCCCACAATCCACTTGTTGTACAGTCACACCATCATCTTTGCCTCCTACACCATGCGGGTTTCAGCAGTTCTGATGAATTGGACGACAACCCAATCGCTGCGAGGGCGAACCCCGTACAGCCTACTTCAAGCTTAAAAACCGGCGAAACCCCCGCCTTTGCCCGCGCGCCAAAAGGCCCCAAAAAACACCCGGATTCCGGCCCGAAACGGCCGTTCCGCCTTGCGTTCCGCTATGGGGTTCCAAGACGTCCCTGATAAGCCGGGGTGCCGTACAGCATGCCATGTCAAAACAACAATACAGGTCCGAAATGGGCATAATGGGCGACATCCTGGATGTCACCGCAGAAGGCGGACGCGGTGGAGTCATCGTGTCTGCAATATCCAGGAGAGCCAACCTTTCTCACTATGCTGTACTGGACAAGTGCGAGAAACTGGTTTCTGCCGGCCTGGTGGAATCCGTCAAAAATGACCGAAACAGGGTCTTTCTGATCACCTCAAAGGGCCTGGAGTTCTTCCAGGAGTTCAAGAGGTTCCAGAACCTCGTCGAGGGCATGAATCTAAGGTACTGATCGTGAGCCTGAAAACCGTACCGTACCGGGGGAGTGGAGGATTCTTGGAGGAGAGAATGCTTTTTGTAAGGACCGGTGGTATTTCCGAAGCAATGGTCAGAGTGCCGTTGCTGGTAGCCAGCGTGATAATCGTAGCTGCGGTAGTGCCGATTCAGCCCTCGCTTGGCTCCACCCGGACGCTGGATCTGATAGTCTATCCCGACGGATCCACGCATGTCTCCGCGGAGATTGACGTGGATCCCCTTGATGCCGATCATGAGCTGGAACTGTACGGCCCGACCGTGGATAATTTCGTGGCCGTGGGGGAGGACGGATTCCTGCTGCACTCTGAGATTACGGGAAGCCGGGCGCTGATCGAGACGTTTGGCTCGTCTGTCATTACCGTAAAATATGACATCCATGATTTGGTCTCAAAAACCGGAAGAGTCTGGACGTTCTCGCTTGACTCCCCGGCCGATTTCACACTGCTCCTGCCCAAAAACTCCGCCATTGTCGGCATGACCAACCTCCCGATCAGCATGGAAATAGTCGACAACCAAAACCAGCTGACGCTGCCTGCGGGAAGCTCCGAGGTTGACTATCTGTTCAGCTCGGTGCCCGCCGATCCTGCAGGCCCCGCCGATCCCGCAGTACCGGATGTCGTGATATATGGGATAGCCGGCGGCGCGGCTGCGGCGGCCGCGGGTGCCATTGCTGTTTCAAAAAGGCAGAAATCACCCGCGCCGGCAGCCGGCAAGTCCACGGCTGGCATGGAGACGGTCCTCAGAAGGCCGGACATCCGTGACGATGATAAAGAGATAGTGAAGTTTATCTCTGATAACGGGGGCCAAGCACTTGAAAGCGAATTGCGTAAAAAATTCCTCCAGCCAAGAACTACAATGTGGCGTGCAGTCAGGCGGCTAGAGCGAAGTGGCATCGTAGAAACAGAAAAGAAAAACATGCAAAACCTGGTAAAGCTGCGTAAAAACACGGGGGAAGGGGAATGAGGACGCTGGCACTGCTTGCAGTCTCCGCATTGGCGGCAGGAGCCCTTTTCACATCCCTGACTGATGGCGCCTTTGCCCAAAATGATCCGGACATCCTCAAGCGCATTGCAGAGGAGGCCCAAGCCCAGATCGAAGACCAGATCCGGGGAACCTACGACGGCTATGATGCAGCACCCCCCCAGGTCAAAGAGGAATTTGAGCTGGGAGGCCAACAGGTCGTGCTGCTCGGGGAATCCCTGGAATCCTCCGATGTCGAGGAGGCCAGAGGCCATTTCCTCTCTGCAATGAGGCATTTCAAGGAGATTACCAGGATGATTGCCCCCCGGGCAGCCGAGGAGGGAACGGCATCCCCCGCCCAGGCAGCAGATCGTGATCCCCTGAGCGAGCTCAACAGGCTGGTCAGGTACGTAGACAGCCTCAGGCAGGTATCTGACAGGCATGATACCGGAATCAGCTTTGGCGGGATTGATTCGCTAATAGATCGGGCCCGCTCTGAGATCACACATGGAACGGGAAATCCGGCTGCAACCGTCGACCAGATCAGGAGCCTGATTCAGGACATAAAAAAGGACATTCGCGAGCATGCCTCAAGCAGCGCCTCGGACAGGGCAAGGCAGTTCGTTGAAAGGCAGCTTGGCGGAATTGACGAAAGGATCACCGGGGCATCAGATGCCGGCGCCGATCCATCGCAGATCGGGGAGGCACGTGGACTGATCGATGAAATCAGAACCATGATGGCGGGAGGCGAGATTGAGGACGCCAAGAGACTCCTCCGCGAGCTGATCCAGCTGGCAAGACAAATCGAAAGCTCCACGAGCTGACGTCACAAGCTTCATATACATTTTCCAGAGACCCTGAGCATGGCCTCCAAGCCCATTACTGCCGGCGTGGGCATTCCGATGATTGCCGTTGGCGCACTCATGGCGATGCTGTGGGCGCCAGCCGACCCTGAGATGGGCTCGACGGTGGAATTCGTTGGCAGCCTGATTGGAATTCTGGGAGTCGTCTTCTTTATTGCGGGACTGTTCTATACCAAGGAACCCGTGATGCACTAGAAAACCACTGAATAAATAACGAGGAGTCCCATACAAGCTGCTTGAAGGTCAGACTGTTTGAGGTATTCACGTCCGTCGAGGGCGAGGGGCTGTTTTACGGAACCAAGACGCTCTTTGTAAGGCTGGCAGGATGCCCCTTTACGTGCTTTTACTGCGATACCGTAGAGGCACTGCCTCCGGACTCCGGCACCGAGTATGACGTGGACTCGGCCTGCAGGCTAATCGATGACAGCCTTGTACAAAACACGTTCAAGGTGAACTTTACCGGGGGCGATCCGCTGCTGCAGCACAGGGCCGTGGCGGAGATGGCCAGACACGTGCAGTCCCGGGGGATTCCGACATATCTGGAGTCCTCGTGCTTTGACTCTGCAAGGTTTGATCACGTGCTGCCGTTCATCGACATCGCCAAGATCGAGCTGAAGACGCGCGACTCTGGGTTTGCAGACGAAAGGCATTATGACGGCCTGATAGAAAACGCCGTGGCGTGCCTCAGGAGCGCAGTGTCCTCCAAAAGGAGGACATACATCAAGATTGTCGTGAGCGCCAGGACCGCCCCGGATGACTTTGAGGATCTTGCAGGCAGGGTCCTTGACGTCACGACGGACGGCATCTCGGGCTTTGTCATACAGCCCACATACGGGACGGAGGAGCCCTCGCTTGAGCAGCTGATGGGGTTTTATGATCTGACATATCCCAGATATCCCGACGTGCGCATCGTCCCGCAGCTGCACAAGTTCATCGGCGCCCCATAGGGCGCCCGCGTGAGGAGCGGCTTAGCTTCAAATAATGCCCGATATTCTGAATAGATCACATGGACAAGGACAGGGTCAGGAGACTCGTCAGGGAGCTGATCATCGAGCTGGGCGAGGATCCGACCCGCGAGGGACTGCGCGAGACGCCCGAGCGCATGGCCCGCATGTATGATGAAATCTTTGGCGGGTACGAGTCCGACTCTGAGCTGTCCGTCCAGTTCTCCGAGGACTCCGACGTGGTGGTGGCAAAGGACATACAGTTCTACTCGATGTGCGAGCACCACATGCTGCCCTTCTTCGGAAAGATCCACATCGCATACTCGCCCAACGGCAGGGTGTTTGGGATATCAAAGCTCGTACGCCTGGTGGAAAAGTATGCAAAGAGGCTGCAGATTCAGGAGCGCCTCACGAAAAACATCGCGGACGAGCTTTACGGCCAGGGCGTAAAGGGCGTGGTCGTGGTTGCCGATGCGGAGCACCTGTGCATGAAGATGAGGGGGGTCAGAAACGACGCCCGAATGACCTCGTCGGCATTCCGGGGCATTTATGAGAACAGGGAGGAAAAGGAGGGCATACTGGCCATGATCCGCAAGCCCGCCGCCGCGGTCTAGGCCGTCAAAAATTAAATACCCTTGCCCTCAGAGCAAGACTGATGGGAGCGCACAACAACGTCCACATTCCGAGGGAGTCCTGGCCGGGCTGGACCTGGTATGCGATCGAGTTTGGAATCGTACTGGCAGTCTCCATGCTGGTCTCGCGGGAGATCGTAGGCTCCATCGAGGGGCTTGCCCCCGACGTGCAAAACTGGGTGTTCTTTGGAATCGTCGGCGGAATATTCATCGGATGGTACCTGATCCTGCGCGCAGTCGTCTTCAAAAAGCCGATTCTTGGAAACCGCTATGCGGGCTAGCCCAGATATGCCGTCTTGTCATCCATGTTGAGGCCCTCAAGGGCGCTTTTTCTGTTGTTGCACGACTCGCACCTGCCGCAGTGTGCGCTCCCGTCCGCATAGCAGCTCCATGTCTTGAAAATCTCGTCCCCCAGGTTCCCGTGTCCGATCCTTATCAGGTCGCTCTTTGAGTACCCCTCGATATGGGGGGACAGGATCCTGACCGGCCGCCTGATCCCCATCCTTATCCCGTCGATCTCCCCCTCGTTTAACGCGTCCTGGATTTTTCGTGCAAACCCCGGCCTGCAGTCCGGATAGGGGGCATCGCCGGTATGCGCGCCATAGGCGACCACCGGGGCGTTGAGCGTGTATGCCCATGCCGCCGCAATCGTGAGGAATACGGCGTTCCGGATTGGAACCACTATGGAGTACTCGAACTTCCCGGGGATTTTCCTCCCGGGGCCCGTCAGGACGTTCGTATCCCCGTAGAGCTCCCTCATGAACCCGATGTCCACAACCCTGTGCTTTTTCAAGCCGATTTTTTCTGCAAACTCTCTTGCGGTCCTGACCTCCCTGCCCGCCCTTTGCCCGTACGAAAACGTGATCCCGTACAGGTCGTATTCCCTTCCCAGATGCGAGGCATAGCAGACCGAGTCCATCCCCCCGCTGAATATGATTACCGCCCTTTTGTCCAACCCGCAGGACCTACTCCCGTCTGACCACCCTGGCGCCCGTGCTGGGCCTGCATATCACCGCCCGGGACTCCGTATCTGCCGAACCAAACCCGCGCTCCATCGCCCTGGCGATTTTTCCCGCATCCGACCCGGGCCCGCAAAACGCAATGACCGAGGGCCCCGCCCCGCTGATCGTCGCGCCCAGGGCCCCGGCCCTTATCGCGTTTTTCTTTACCGTGTCGAATCCCGGAATCATGTGCCTTCTTGCGGGCTCTACAATCACGTCCCGGACCGAGCTTCCTATGATTGCGGGATCCTTTTTGAGGAATCCCGCGACAATTGCGCTTGCATTTGCGAGGTTTGCCGTCGAGTCCCTCAGCGACACCGTGGAGGGGATCACGCTCCTTGAGACCATGGTTTTCCTCCCGGGAACCTCGAGTCTCGGCACGGCCACGCACATTACCAGGCCGGACGGCGGCCTGACCCTGATTACGTCCAGCGGACTTGTCCTTACGATTACAAAGCCGCCCAGCACTGCAGCTGCGACGTTGTCATAGTGAGCCGAGCCCGCCGATGCCCTCTCGCCGGCTCCTGCACACTCCACCAGCCCGTTGTCGGACATCTTCAGCCCGAACAGCTCGTTCATGGCCACCGCGGCTGCCGCGGCCGACGCGGCACTGCTGCCCATGCCAAATCCCGCGGGAACCCCCTTTTTGATCCTGATCTCCAGGCCCGACTTGATCCCGAATTTCTTTGCAATGCCTGCGACTGCCAGTCCGGCGGTATTTTTTGAAACCGCGGCGGGAACATCATCCCCCGATACGATTGTGATTCCGCCCCGTTTCTTCCTTGCGACAGTCACGGTGTCATAAAACGCGTTTATGGCAAGGCCGAATACGTCAAAGCCGGGACCCAGGTTTGCAGTGGATGACGGGGCCCTTACCGTAACGCTGTCTGCCATCAGTCCTCCACCTCCTCTCCCAGGTTTATAATCCTGCTCAGCGCGCCCTCCAGATTGGTCATGCCGTCGCCGGTTACGTTTGATATCGGAATCAGCCCCTGAGCAAACCCGCCCAGGTTCATCCCCCTCAGAATGCTCGTGGTCAGGGCATAGGTCTCGCCGTCTGCCTGCCCTGAAATCGCCTCCTCCAGCGCCCTGAGGCTCGTCGTCCACCCCAGGATCTCGCCCATCCTCTCTCCGATGAGATCCGACTTTGTAACCGCATTGATTGCCGGCAGGTTCAGTCTCAGCCTGATTGACGTTGCAAGCAGTGCGACCGAGACAAAGTTGACCGGCGTGGTAATCAGCGCCCCGTCAAAAAGAAAGACCGACGCCCTCTCGTCTGACGCTATGCTGTCCAGTATGAAGGGGCCGCTTGATCTGTATGCGAACAGCTCGATCTGCCCGGGAGTGTCCACAATGAGATAGTCCGGATTCACGTCCTGTACCTGCCCGTGTATGTCATCAAACTTTGACGCAATCAGGTCGCTTGCCATGATCAGCGCGCCGTTGGGCCCCAGGTCGTACTGCCTCATTATCGAGACCAGGTCAACGTGATCCCTTGCATCGACGTCGGGGGCGTAGGGCAGGCTCTCGACGCCGGGATCCAGGTTCAAAACCGCAGAAAACGCGCCATTCCTAGTGTAATACTCGTGGAGCTTTGAGGACAGGAGCGATTTTCCCGAGCCTGCCGTCCCGGTTACAAAGATTGACTTCAACCTGTCGCGATGTTGCCCATTATTGGCTTATATTTGAATCCATGAAAAGCCTGTAAGTGAACTGGAGAATAGCGGCCATCCCTGCAAGCATGATACCGATCATAATCATCGC
>CAYGCI010000036.1:0-5049 GCA_964348355.1 uncultured Nitrosopumilaceae archaeon
TATGGTGATTTTCGGTCAAGTTTCAGATTTTAGGCAGGGTTATGCAACAGTCTAGACCCTGCCAAGGGTTAAGTATTTAGAAAAATCCCGGCAAGACCATACAGTTGACAGTACCCAGAGTAAGCTCCGCACTAAAGGCCGTGGACCTGAGGCAGGAACCCGCCCCCCTCATCATAGGGGAGCGGCTAAACACACAGGGCTCGCGCAGGGCAAAGGACCTTGTCCTGAGCGACGACCTTGACGGGCTAGTCGGCCTGGCCCGTGATCAGGTGGACGACGGGGCGCACTGTCTTGATGTCTGCGTTGCCACGACCGAGCGCGCAGATGAAAAGGAGTTCATGCTGAGTCTTGTCAAGCGGCTCAGCCTGGAGATCGAGGCGCCGCTGGTAATCGACTCTACCGATCCCGACGTGATCGAGGCCGCGGTCCGGCAGATTCCGGGACGGCCCATCATCAACTCGATCAACCTGGAGGGCGACGGGAGCCGCTTTGCGAGGCTCGCGCCGGTCATGGCAAGGTATGGTACCCCCGCAGTGGCGATGTGCATAGGCCCCGGGGGAATGGCCAAGACCCCCGATGAGAAGCTGGACACTGCAAGGCTGCTCTATGAGACCGGAAGGCAGTACGGCCTGAGGCCCGAGCAGTTCATCTTTGACGTCCTGACGTTTACTCTGGCCACGGGGGGAGAGGAGTTTCTAGACGCCGGGGCCAACACCCTTGAGGGAATCAGGAGGGTCAAGGAGGCGTTTCCGGAATCGTACACCACCCTGGGGCTGAGCAACATCAGCTTCGGCCTGGCCCCGTATGCCAGAAAGGTTCTAAACTCCGTGTTTTTGTACCATGCAGTAAGGAGTGGGCTGGACTCGGCCATCGTAAACTCCAAGGAGATCATCCCGTACGGCCAAATCGATCAAAAGGAGCGCAGACTGGCCGAGGATCTCGTCTTCAACGCCGGCCCCGACGCGCTCTCGGATCTCATCTCCCACTTTGAGAAGGTAACACCCCGGACGTCCGGCTCGGCCAGGAGGGCCGAGGTGGACCCCTCGTGGCCTGCGGGAAGGCGCGCCAACTTCAGGATTGTAAACCGCCTAAAGGACGGGATTGAAAACGACGTGGTCACCGCAATTGCAGAGAAGATATCCGGGCTGGACTCGCTGTCCGGCGGCGAGTCGCTCTCGCTGGACGAGCCAAAGGAGGTCACGCACGAGGGGGCCATCGCCACCCTGAACGAGGACCTGCTGCCTGCCATGAAGGAGGTCGGCGACAAGTTCGGCGCAGGGGAGCTTATCCTGCCCTTTGTCCTCAAGTCAGCAGAGTGCATGAAGGCGGCAGTTGCGGAGCTTGAGAGGTACCTGCTAAAAAAGGACGGCTCCACCAAGGGAAGGCTGGTCCTGGGAACCGTGTATGGCGACGTCCACGACATTGGCAAGAACCTGGTCAAGACAATCTTTGAGAACAACGGCTATACCGTGTATGACCTGGGAAAGCAGGTCCCGATGCAGGAGTTCCTGGACAAGATAGAGGAGGTAGACGCAGACGCCGTCGGGCTGTCCGCGCTGCTGGTAGCCACCTCAAGGCAGATGCGGTTCTTCGTGGAGCACGCAAGGAAGAACGACATGAGCATTCCGATTCTCTGCGGCGGCGCCGCAATCAACACCAACTACATCAACAGGATTGCAAGGGAGGGCGGAATCTACGAGCCCGGCGTGTTTTACTGCAATACGATGTTTGACGGACTCAAGACGATGGACAGGCTGGTATCAGATGAAAGGCCCGAGCTGCTCAGGACCTGGAGGGAGAGGCTGGAGCGCTGGAAGGACTCTTCTGTCCCCGGGGTCCCCGACTCTGAGATCCCGAGAAGCGCAGTCGTGCCCGTAGACGCGCCTGCTCCGCCGCGGGTCGGCGTTCCGATACGGCTGGACTCGTCGCAGATAGATAAAGGCGAGGTCTGGGACATGATTGACAAAAAGTCCCTGTTCAAGATGTCTTGGGGCCTGCGCGGCAGGGCAGGGCGGGAGCAGGAGGCAGATCACGAGAGGCTGTTTGCGGAATGGAAAAAGCGGGTAGAGAGGGAGGAGCTGTTCGAGCCCTCCGCGGTATACGGGTACTTTGGATGTCATGCGCAAAAAAACAGGCTGACAGTCGACTATGGCGCCGGCAAATCCCTGGCCTTTGACTTTCCGCGCTCCACGCGGCCCAAGCACCTCTGTCTTGCAGACTATTTCGGGGACGACGACGTCGTGGCGTTCCAGGCAGTGACTGCCGGCAGCAGGGTGGCCGATGTCATCGAGCGGTGGAACAAAGAAGACAGGTATACCGATGCGTTTTATCTGCACGGCCTGGCAGTGGAGTTTGCAGAGGGGATGGCCGCATGGGTCAACCGGAGAATCAAAGACGAGCTGAAGACCCCCGGCGGCGGGCTGCGCTACAGCTGGGGGTATCCAAGCTGTCCTGACGTCCTGCAGCACAGGCTCGTCTGGAAGCTTCTCTCCCCCGAAAAGTCCGGCATGACCCTTACCGAGTCCGGGCAGATAGTGCCCGAGCAGTCGACTGCGGCCATCGTGGTCCACCACCCCGACGCCGAGTACTTTGCGCTGTGACCGGGGGGCGGGGCCCTAGCCCATGCCCCCAAGGAACTCCCTTAGCGAGGCAAAGTCGTTTGGCGACGTGATCAGCACGTCCCCTGCAATGCCGTGAATCTGCTCTACAAAGTCCCCAAAGTCCTCCCTGTACGACCCCAGGTCCAGGCCCAAAAACCTGGCCGACCCCTCGTTTTTTGCCGAGGGGTGCATGACGATCGGGACTATGGAGAACCCCTCGAGGTTGGCAGCCAGCTCCCTCACCTGCCCGACCGACTGGACCACCTGGGTCATGAATCCCTTCGGCCCGGCCTCTATCTTCCTTGCAATCCTGCCATAGTCGGGCCTGTTTGAGATCGACAGGTACAGGTCAATCTCTGAGCCAAGCCCCTCCTCGCGCAGCCTCTTTGCGACCTGGCTTGGAACCAGGCCCGAGTCCGGGCCCCTGTCCCTTGACGGATCCCCCATCAGCACAAGAATCCCCGAAAACCCGATCTCGATGCACTCGCCGACTAGACTTCGAACCTCCGCCTCGGTCCTCTCCCTGACCCGGAGGCTTGCGGTTATGGCAATGTCTGGAATCTCGTTTTTGATGATCCTGCCCACCGTTACCGGCGATGCCCTCTGGAATCCAAGCACGTTCTCAGTCAGGTGGACGGCATCACAGCAGCCGGAGATCGACCTTATCCTTTCGACAAACCTTGATACGGACTCCTGCATGTCTGCCCCCGGCAGAATCTTCGGAGGATTTGCCTCATACCTGATCGTCATAATGTCACCTGAAGATCCTCAGTTAAAACCTTTGAATACCAAGACCGGTACGGAATGGTGGGAAAACTTGTCGCTAGATGACTTTAAGGCATCGCTTGCATCTGAAATCAATCCGGACGTCCCTGGTGATCAAGGCGCCAGGCTGGCCTCGGTGCTGATCGTGATATTTGGCAGCGAGCCCAAGATACTGATGACCAAAAAGTCCTCCAACCTGAAAATTCACGCAGGCGAGGTTGCGTTTCCGGGAGGCAAGCCCGACGACGGTGATCCAGACCTGCTCCACACCGCGCTGCGGGAGTCCAGGGAGGAGGTCAGCCTAGAGATATCAAGATCCCAGGTCATAGGGCAGCTTGATCCCGTGCGTACGCTAAACTCCAACTTTACAATCGTTCCGTTTGTCAGCGTGCTGGACTCGCTGCCTGCGCTGCGGCACAACCCCGAGGTTGAGCAGGTACTGCAGATTCCAGCCAGGCCGTTCTTGCAAACGATGCAGAGTGATCCGGATCCCGAGCACAACAGAATCCGGGAAATGTACACGTTTACGTTCCAGGATCACCTGGTATGGGGCGCCTCGGCTAGAATGCTAAAGCAGATAGCCGACAGGCTCTCTACTCGAGGCCTGCTGTGATTCTGCCCGCGGGCCCGGGCGTTACAGGTGCGGCAGGGCACCCAGTGCAGTCGGCAGGCGGGACGTCCTTCCGGGCAGAGCGCCTACCTGCAGGGGCATCTGATCATCAAACACCTGGAACTTTTGCCAGCCGGCATTTGGTGTTTTTACGCGTTCAGGCACGGCTGTACAACAAGCTGAAATTCAGTCTTCCCACAAGTGCCACATTAAGCTATCCCGGACTCGAAGCAATTCAAACGAGGCTGTCTGCAGATACGCATGTTACCACCTGTACCGGCACGAGCCGGTTACTTCTGTGAAGACCGAAAATTTCAGATTCATTTAAAAAGAGCTTTTCGTGTCTTGCCCTTGTATGGCCGCACGAAAGTCATCTCCGAGAAAAATCCGTCTGGTAAAGAAGACCAAGCAGACCTCGCCGGTGCCCGCCTGGGTCATCCTCAAAACCAAACGAGGCGTCCGCACAAATCCAAAACGCAGAGCTTGGAGAAGCACAGACGCAGAGGTGGGCTAGATGTCACAAGAGTCCGAACGAGTTTATATAATTAATCTAGGCAAGGTATTGCTTTCTCCTGATAACCAGCGAGCCAAAAGGGCAATCAACATGATCAAAGAATTTGCTCGCCACCACATGAAGACAGAAGCCATCAAAATTGAGGAGGATGTGGCACATCAAATTTGGTCAAGAGGAATACGAAGCCCTCCGAGAAAAATTAGAGTTAGAATGTCCAAGACAGAAGACGGCCATGTTTTAGTTTCTAGACACGAGGGCGACATTGCCGCAACTTCTTATGAAGGGGGTTCCGAAGCAGCAAA
Organism: uncultured Nitrosopumilaceae archaeon; assembly: GCA_964348355.1. Taxonomy (GTDB): domain Archaea; phylum Thermoproteota; class Nitrososphaeria; order Nitrososphaerales; family Nitrosopumilaceae; genus JAWVZS01. The sequence continues at coordinate 4,792 of CAYGCI010000036.1, forward strand.
GCTTGCAGCTGAAACTTCCGTGGTGGGAGCAGAGTCTCCTCGGCCCGAAACCGGAAGGGCAGAAGCTCCCCGGCCTGAAGCTGAAGGGGCAGAAGCTCCCCGGCCTGAAGCTGAAGGGGCAGAAGCTCCCCGGCCTGAAGCTGAAGGGGCAGAAGCTCCCCGGCCTGAAGTCAGGACGGACACTGCAGAGCCCCGAGCTGAGGGGACGGACACTGCAGAGCCCCGAGCTGAGGGGACGGACACTGCAGAGCCCCGAGC
>CAYGCI010000036.1:5149-11184 GCA_964348355.1 uncultured Nitrosopumilaceae archaeon
TGAGGGGACGGACACTGCAGAGCCAGGGACCGGAAAGGAAGAAAAATCAGGATAAGGCAGTCGTCTATTCCATCTGATACATGTCCAGCTTGCAGTCATAGCTGCAGTCTGGAGAATCCCAGTCAAGCGTGTTCTCGTCTGGAATGCCACCGAGCGGGTCATATCTGTCAAACTTTGTCTGCCCCTGTGCCGCAGACAGCATGACTATGCCTGTAGTTTCAGACTCTACCGGTGATATTCCCACGGGTGCTGACTCGCCCACGACCCCACGCGTCAGGCCGGAGATGGTCTTCATCATTCTAACTGGTATGTTTTCTCCACCCAAAACATGGATGATAGAGCCCCTTATGCTGCCAGGCGGGGCGTCCTCATAAAGCATTTTCAGCGAGTCCCTCAGCGAGGACTCTACGTCCTGGCTGCCCCTGTCTGCAGTAAGGACGTTGGTCTCGCCTGGAACCTGGCTTGACTTTAGCGATTCGGCCATGTGCAGGACTGCCGAATTTGCAATGTCATAGCATGCCCTGGAGCTCAGATCGGGATTGCTCTCTAGCATTGCATCGTTGTCGATGACTATGGTGCACGCCGAGTCTGACCTTACGCGCCTCAGCGACGTGCCGGAGGCAAAGATCCTGTCATTTTCATACCCAAATGGCATGACTGCAAATGATACGAGGTTCTTGCCCTCCTCCTTGCATATTGAGGATACCACCGGGGCGATGGCAGAGCCGGCCCTGCCTGCAAGGTTTGCCATCATGATTATGCTTGAATAACCCGAAATATGTCCCCTGATCTGGCCTGCCGACTCTAGTGCGAACCCGCGGATGGCCTGTGAGGAGGGATTTACGATAGAGTCCGTCTCTATTCTGACTGCCTTCTCCCCGCCCAGATCACCCTGGTCGTTGCTGATGAGCAGGCAGTCTGATTCCAGTGATTTTTTTGCCTTTTTTGCCAGTTTGGAGCCCACACCGCCCAGTCCTATCACCAGTGCCGGCTCCCTCAGTTCAAAACCCATTGCAATGTCTATTCCATGATTTGCATAAAAAACCTTCTTACGTAGCTTTAATCAAATTCCCGATCTAAAAGTTTTAGCTTGCGATCCTGCCGATCAGGCTGTGCATGGTCGCACCGGTGACCTCTACCGTGTGGCTCTGCCCGATCTCGACCCTGTCGTCTGTAAAGATCGGCTTGTATGCAAAGTTGCGGCCCTTGATGCCGCCGTCGGCCCTCTCGTCAAAGAGCACCCTGCCCCTCCAGCCGACCCACCTCCGGTTGCTCTCAAGCGAAATCCTGCCTGCCAGGTCCGCAACTATCCTGCTCCTCCTCTTTATCTCCCCGGCATCCACCTGCTCCCACCCGGCAGCCTCGGTTCCCGGCCTACGGCTGTATCTTGACAGGTTGACAATGTCCGGCCTCGTCTCCTCCAGCAGCCTTACTGTATCCTCAAAGTCCTGCGGGGTCTCAGTCGGAAAGCCCACTATTATGTCCGTTGATATGGTAAATGCTGGAAACCTCTCCCTGATCCTGGCCACCATATCCCTGAACGTTCCCGCCGTGTGCCCGCGCCTCATCTCGCCTAGGACCCTGTCGTTTCCCGCCTGGACCGGGACGTGCAGGAACTTGTAGACCTTGTCGCTGTCATACGAGTCAATCAGCGATTCCTTGATTCTTGGCATGTACATAGGATTCATCATCCCGACTCTGATCATAAAGTCGCCGGAAACCCCCGCCACTGCGCTGACCAGCTCCGGCAGGTTCGTCCCGATGTCGAATCCATAGCACCCGTTGTCCGTTGAGGTCAGCCAGATTTCCTTGCATCCGTCGTCGATCTCGCGCCTTACCTGCCTGACAATGTCCCCGGGGCGGTAGCTCCGCAGGTCCCCCTTGGAGAGCTTTGTCTGGCAGAACGTGCACTCGCTCATGCAGCCGCTTGCAATCTCCACAATCCCGACCGCGGAGTTGAGCCTGACCCTGGGCAGCCCTGCCTTTGAGACGTCCGTGTCCTCCAGCATCACAAGCCTGCCCCCGCCCAGGGCCGCCTCGACTACCTCGAGCGTCTTTCCCAGCGAGTTTGGGCCCAGCATGCTGGCGTGCCCCGAGAATTTCTCGACGGTCGGCCTTTCGGCCTTTGGCAGGCAGCCTGCGACGACTAGCGGCCTAGACTTGAGGGTCTTGATTCTGTGGATCATCTTGTTTGCGGTGGCGTCCTTCACAGAGCAGGTCACTATAACGCTCAGATCCGCGTCTGAGGGACTCTCGGCAAGCGCATGCCCACCGTTTAGAATGAGGCCGGAGATCATCTCAGAGTCTGCAAGGCTGGCAGAGCACCCGTACGCCTCCACCCATATCTTTGCCATGTCCTATCCCAGCAGGGAGCCTACCTCTTTGCTGCTCATGAGCCCCCTGTCTACGACGAGCTCCCTGATGGTCTTTCCGGTCCTGAGCGACTCTTTGAACAGCTCTGAGGACTTTAGATAGCCGATCCTTGGGGCAAGCAGCGTCACGATTACGGGGCTGTTCTCGATGTCGGCCCTGAGCCTCTCCTTGTCTGCCGTCAGCCCGTCGATCAGGTTTGCAGAGAAGATGGGCAGGAAGTTCTTTAGCATGTCCGTTGACTCTAGGATGCACTTTAGCATTGCCGGCAGCATCACGTTTAGCTCAAACTGCCCCCCCTGTGCCGCATGCGCGACTGCGGCATCGTTTCCTATGATGTTAAAGCAGATCATGTTCATGCACTCTGCAAGCGACGGGTTGACCTTTCCTGGCATGATCGAGGAGCCTGCATGCACCGCCGGTATCCCCAGCTCCGACAGCCCCGCAACGGGTCCTGAAGCCATCAGCCTTATGTCGTTTGCAAGCTTGCTGATCTCCAGGGCCAAGTTTCTGAGCGCGCCCGAGGTGTTTGCCACTGCAAACCTGCTCTGCAGGCCGTGCTGCATGTCCTTCTCGGGCTTTAGCGGCAGCCCCGAAACCCTTCCCAGCTCTGAGATGGCGGCCCTCCTGTATCCCCTCGGCGTGTTGGCGCCGCTTCCGACCGCGGTTGCCCCCAGCGCCACGTATTCCAGCTCCCTTTGCGATGCCACTATTGCGTTTCTTGCCTTTGTGATTGACGTTGCCATTGCTGCAAGCTCGCCTCCCAGGGTTACCGGAAGCGCGTCCATCAGGTGCGTCCTTCCGATCTTCTTGTAGCTGGAAAACTGTCTTGCCTTTTTTGTCAATGACTTTATCAGGGCGTCGACTGCGGGAACTGCCTCCCTGAGGTTCATCAGGATGGCCACGTGCATCGATGTCGGGAAGGTATCGTTGCTTGACTGGGACATGTTTACGTGATCATTTGGGTGCAGGTGCTCGTATGCGCCCCTTTTCTGGTGCAGTATCTCCAGCGCCACGTTTGCAATCACCTCGTTTGCATTCATGTTGAATGCGGTTCCAGCGCCGGAGTTGATCGCATCAACTGCAAACTGATCAACGAACTCTCCTGCGAGGATCCTATCGCAGGCCCTGACGATTGCCCTTCCCTGCTTTGCACTGATTGCCTTTGCCCTCATGTTGGCAACCGCGGCCGAGCGCTTTATCATTACAAACGCCCGGATCAGGTTGGGGTGTGCCCTGGTGCCTGTCACGTGGTACTGTTTTATGGCCCTGCCAGTAAACGGCCCATAGTATGCATCGGCCGGGATTTTAACATCACCCAGGGAATCGCGGTCGGTTCTGTACTTCACAATGGCTTGTACCATGCGGGGCCTATATTCAATGTTTTTTAGGCATTCATCGCTCTCTCGCATCCGGCCATCGAGGGGAATTATTATATAGGCTGGTACAAACCTCGGATCAATGAATAAGCGTTACAGCATGATGTTTACTGTTGCAGCTGTAGCAGTAATGGCAGCTACGCTATTCGGAAGCACATACACACACTCCCAGGTTGGGGGCTCGTCACTAGATGTGTCCAAAATGGACGCAGACGTGGCGACCAAAATCCACAACATGGGTGGCTTGGAACTTGTTATGCCACAAGCATTTGCAGATACAGATTGTGCAATGATTGACACCACCGGCCGTAATGTCGTAGAGTTTGACGTTACCGGTAAAAGTGTTCAACTACCTACAATGACAGGTGAAACATACAACGCCATGACCTTTAGCGGGCAGGTCCCAGGACCGACGCTGAGAATTACACAGGGCGACGTTGTCAAGATGACACTTACCATTCCAGAGGGCGAACTACTTCCACACGGTAACGACATGCATGCATCCCAACTGAGCTCGCAGAACTTCCACGCGGTATATCCGGGAGAATCTGCAACGTACTGTTACATCGCCGAAGTACCTGGTGTTTTCAAATACCACTGCTCTGGTGTCGATGTAGCCGACATGGACAGGCACGTTCTTCAGGGAATGTACGGCATTGCGATTGTAGACCCGATTGACGGCTACAAGAAGGTAATGTCATACAGTACTGCAGTTGAAAACGGCGAGGTTGTCCTAGATAGGCAATTCCACAGTGCAGATGCATTAGAGTTCCAGCTTCAATACAACCAGTTGTATTTGACAGAGGACGGCTCTTATGACAAGAATGCCATGATGGCACACCAGACAACGCAAACCGTTGTCAACGGCATGGCGTTTGGCTACACGCCAAACGACACTCATGACACTCTCGTTAAGGGCGATGCAGATAAGGACATCTTCATGGCACAGCCTTGGGAGAGCCCTGACTTGGGGCACTACCAGTCACAGCTACTGTTCATTGAAGAAGGCCAGCATGTAAGATTCTTTGTTCAAAACCAAGGAAACGAGCCGGTCTACTGGCACGTTATTGGCGAGATCATCGACAGAATTGTACAAGGCAACAGAGTTCAAGCACAGGGTACCGAGACATGGTTGTTGGGCGGTTCACAAAACATGATTGCAGATATAATCTTTGATCATCCTGGAACCTATGCCGCAGTTAACCACGATTATGCTGCAGCCTTCTCAGGCGCAGTGACAATCATGGTTGTAGGCGATCCATTCGGATTAAACCCAGCATTGCTAGAGCAGGGAGCTATCCAAGAGGCAGTTCCGTCCTATGCATACGTACTAGGCAACCCGAGTGATGCAGTCCCGCCGATGGGCAAAAACAGCATTGCTCATCCGATGCAAAACCTACACGGATTATACACCGACGAACGTGCAGCCGAAATCGCAGCAGATCTAGGAATCTAGTCCTATTTCTTTTCTCTTTTTCTCTAAGATTCTATTAGCTTGTCGGGAGCTGTTTCCGCATGTTGGTTTCCGGGAGCCGGCAGGTCTGACTGGCCACATACAGGCACAGATTCAAGAGCTTGCAAAAAATAAACAGTGGTGAAATGTCATGGATTTGGTCTGGTGTGACAGGTACCATGATCTCCGTCCTGCGTCCCCATTTCCAAAAGTACTTGCAGCTGCATGTCATCTTACCCTTGCCATAGCCTTGTTCTTTAGTCTAATCATATTGTATAGATCAATTTCGTGACTATGTCCAAAGGTTACGGCAACCGAATAAGGCTGCTTGCAGTTTTGTTCATCAAACCATTTTTTCTGACACACTACGGCTAAAACCAAGGGCTCGCCGGTATTAATTCGTGGTTTTCTTTGGTACTCCGCTAGATAGTCTGCGCTGTTGCCGTTAGTGGGAGGATCAAACGTCAAGGTAACATCAATCGCCCGTTTCCCACGTTCTTTGAGAAATTCTTCAGGGAGGCTTATTGTAAAAAGTTCAACATGGTTTAATTCTATTCTCCCGTCGTAAGTTAAAAGAACCCTGTTGGACTCAATATAAAGCGCGGTCCAGATCTGGCTTCCCGTAGCCATACACGTTCAGAAGATCCCGAACGTCCGTGCCGTTCCAGCAAAGATTAATTTTGTCAAATGGGCTGAGGCTTTGGAATCTGCTCCTGGTTTTAGGCACGAATCTACATGGAAGACCTTCCCAAGATGGCAAAGTTCACGCCTGAACTTTCAGAGCCCGACCTGTTATCTATGTGTCGCGTTTATAAGGATTCCACGCGTAACTG
>CAYGCI010000037.1:0-11142 GCA_964348355.1 uncultured Nitrosopumilaceae archaeon
CGTACTGGTGCGCGCGCACCATCAGCTCGATAGAGTCTGCAATGACCTCCCTTGAGATCAGCGAGGACTTCATGCCCTCGTGCCCCATCGCGATTCCGTCACTTACCGCAATCGTTGAGAATACCCTGGGCGTGGCCCCGTTTTGCGCCACCCCCTCCCTGGCATTCTCTGCGAGGCTGGGCAGCAGTATGTTGCACGGCGTGGCCTCGTTTCCGGTATGGCACACTCCGACCATCGGCTTGGCCAGATCCTCGTCGCTGAGGCCCATTGCCTTGTACATTGCCCTGTGCGGGGCGTGGGCCGTTCCGCCTACCACGTTGCGGCTGGAAATCTCCATGATCAGGCTATTGCATTTCTATGATTTAACCTTGCTACCTGATATCGAGGATCAGGTTGTTTGTCTCCCTCAGCTGGTCCTCGATCTCCTCGGGGGTCTCAGAGCCGTACGACACCAGGATCCTGTCGTCGTCCTGGACGACATAGTCTGAAATGCTGGAAGCCGGGTCTCCGTTGATGTAGAACTTTAGGGAATAGGTGTCATCAGTGCAGAACTGCCTCCCGTCTGGGAATATGTAGCAGTCATCTGTAAGCCCTATCGACAGGGAGTCAAAGAGGTACTCTAGCGTGACTCCCGTTGCGTGCCTGTGTATGGTGTCCCCGTTTTGCCCCTCAAAGTGTATCCACGGCGTCTTGATCTGGTATGCGGGCAGCGAAAAGTCAAACTTGTCCCCGAACACCTTTACCAGGATGCCTGCGTGCACGTGCGCGCTTCCCAGCGCCCCCGCGCCCTCCGGGCCGCCCGGGGCGTCTACTGTCAGTGTGGCAAACTCATATCCTGCATAGGCAATAATCGCAATCACCACGGCAAAGACTGCGCCTGCAATCAGCTTGTTCTTGTTGCTCTCCTTTTGCTGCCTTGCGGCGTACCTTTCGCGCCTCTCCTCACGATCACGCTGGTGCTTCTTTCCCATGGGTAACCCGAATTCTAGAATTTGCCCTAATTAATGATTCGATGCGTCCGGACGCCAAGCGCAGTGTTGAAATAAAACGGCGGGCCAAGGTTCCTGATGGCCTGTATCTTTTGCGACATCCTGGACGGGAGAACCGCCGCACATGTGATCTACGAGGACGAGGGACACGTGGCGTTTTTGGACAAGTACCCCATTGATCACGGACACAGCCTTGTAATACCGAGAACCCACCGCGAAAGGATAACCCAGATGGGGCCCGGTGCCGTGGGTGATCTGTTCTCCCGGATCCCGAAAATAGCGGGCGCCATCCTCGATGCAACCGGCGCCGACGCGTTCAGCCTGGGACAAAACAACGGGCGGGAGGCAAAGCAGATCGTGCCGCACGTGCACGTGCACATCATCCCACGGTACAGGGACAGGGGGACCGTCTGGACAAAGCGCATGATTCCAGGTGAGTCCGAGCTGTCCGAGCTTGCCGACAAGATCAGGTCATGCATGTGACTATTTTGCATGCCCTGGGTTGTATCTTAGGATGGCACCCGCCTTTCCGAGGCTTGCAAGCATGGAGCCGTGCTCTGCAGTACCGGAGACCACCTCGATCCTAGAACCCGTCTTTGCAGACAGCAGCGACAGATAGTCTACGATGTCCTGCTCGTGTACTTTGGAGTCCGTGGCCTTGCATTCGGGGCATGGCGCGCCGGAGAGCTCCGTCTTTTTCGGGATTACCTGGGGCCTCTCGACAATCACGTCCCGTGTGTGGCCGCACCTCTTGCATGCGGACTCGACGCGGTACAGGCCGGTATCGTCGGTTATGATCAGCGTCTCGACGACGTTGTTCTTTAGCAGCCCGACTATGTCCTTGAGACCGTATGCACCCAGTCCAGTGTGGGAGTTTACGTGCCTGAACAGCTCCTCGATGATCCTCCTCTCCTCCACCATCCTAAAGTCCGAAAGGATGTCGGCTGACTTTGCAAAGGCCTCCCTGATCCCCTCCGCCCCTGCATAAGACGAGTCAATCGTCGAGATTATCATGTTCTGCAGGCGGTACTCCAGATAGCCCCCGTTTATAAAGTCCTCCTTTGTCGGGCCCGGCCCCGAGATTATCAGTCCCTTGATGTGGTATATGTCGATAAAGTACTCCCTTGTCACGTCTGCGACCCTGTTAAAGTAGTACGTCAGCTCCATCTCCCTCAGCTTCTGGAATCTCTTGGCAGACTGCCCCCCCTGCCTGTGTTTTCCTGCGACCCCGGAGGACGTGTGTGTGAGGACCTCGATCTTGTCCCCGTGCAGCAGGCCCCACCCCGCATCCTTTGCATCAATGGCCAGGAACCCGATCAGGTTGTCGTCCTTTAGCATGTCCTTGAGGATGTCGACATGGAAGTGGTCGTCGCACCGGTACAGGTACTGCTTTAGGTCCTTTGGCGGATCAATCTCCCATGCCGTTACCACCTCGCTCCCGAGGGGCCCCCCGCCTTCCGGCGGCAGGGCACCGCAAAATACCACCAATCCCCTCTCGGGGGTTTTCTTGTACAGCTTTAGCCTCTGGATCACCTTTCCAAGGGAGTCGACCACGTGGCTTCGGGTCAGATCCGACTTTATGTTGTCTGCAGTACCCTGCTCCTGCTGGAGCGTGCCTATGATCTCGTGGAGCTGCTTTCCCTTGGGTATGTATACGCTGATAAGCTCAGTGCCCCTGCCTGACTTTTGGGACAGCTCGTCAAGCGTCTTTCTGATCCTGTACATTTGAACCGAGTCCTGCCTTTCAATGCTGATCTTGCCCATGCCACAGCCACCCGCCCTGTTCATATTAAGCTTGATTGGCTACAGCCCGTCGATTGCTTTTTCAAAAACCTCCAGGGGCTGGTTGCCCCTGATCTTGATCACTCTCTCGTCATTGAAGATGAAAAACGAGGGCGTCGCATCGACGCCCATCTCCTGGCCCGCCCTGTACATTCCCAGCACGGCCTCCCTGTACTTTTGCCGGTCCAGGCAGTCGCCGAACTCCCCCAGATCCAGCCCCACCGCGCCTGCAAACTCCAGTACAGAGTCACGTGTAACCCAGCCGGTCCTCTCCCCTCCCCAGTTCTCGTATAACTCGTCATGGTACTGCCAGTACCTGTCCTGGTCACCTGCACAGTGTGATGCCTCTGCTGCCAGTACAGAGTCCGGGCCGTTGAGTGCAAAGTCCCTGAAAATAACGTTGACCCTTCCGGTCTCCACGTACTTTTCCTGGATGGCATTCAGGGTCGTCTGGTGGAACCTGTGGCAAAACGTGCACTGATAGTCCCCGTACTCCAAGATCGTGACCGGGGCACCGGGATCCCCCATTACTGGCGAGCCGCCGGATTTCAGACCGGAGGCTGTAAGCCCGGGTTCCGGATCCGGGCTGGCCTGCTGGTTGTAGCCCGCAAGAAGCGCCCCCACCGCGATTCCCATGGCCAGCGGAACTGCAATCAGGACTCCCCTGTTCATGGCTTTTTGAGCTGTCCTTGGCGTAAATAGTTTGTTTCAAGACGCCGCTATGGTTTGGAGCGCCGAGTTTTTTGCAGACACCTCGGCTACAAACGGATCGTTGGCTGACGTTATTATGACCACGTCGTTGCTCCGGGGATCCATTGCCATCAGGGCATCGCGAGTCCTCTCATCGTGCACCAGTGCGTCCTTTTCCTCGCCCGGAAAGGAAAACCTGCCCTTGCCGTAGATCAGAGTCAGTGCGGCAGACGCCCCATACAGGATTGCAAAATCCCTTTGCTCAAGTCCTGTTCTTATCGCATGTGCAAAATCCCTGATTAGGATTGCATGGCTGTGCCCCCCGCTGAAGATTTCCGACTCCCTGATTGCTGCCTCCCCTGCAACTGCCCCCGAGACTGCCTTTGAGAGCCTCTTCCCCCTTTCAGTAAGAAAGGTCCCCGCCCGTGTCGAGTCTGCCATCTTTTCTGCCTTTAGGTGCACGATTAGCGTCTTGACTGCGCCCTCGCCAATGTGCAGCTCCCTGCAAAACGTGGCCCTGCTCACGAAGCGATCCCTGTCTAGCAGCTGCAGTGCCTTGAAGACGTGGGGCATGCTAAATGTCAGGATCTTACTGGAGACCTTTCTGGACGCGATGCTCTGCAACGTCTGGATTTCCTTTTTCAGATCGTTTTTAGGCTCGCCTAGTATAAAAATTGGACAAATTATCCAAGCGTTTAAATAATTACCCCCGTGGTTAGCACTAGATGTCTCAATCCAGACTATTGGCGCTCTCAAATAGCAGGATCCCGGTGCTGTCAATTGTTGTCCTAGCCGCGGTGTTTGCAGTCGGGATGTTTGTTGCCGGCTTTGACCAGGGACAGATCATCAACACGGCCTTTGCAGATGCCGGAATTGATCCTTTGGTTCTTCATGAACTGACTCATGACATGAGGCATGCAGCAGGCTTTCCCTGCCACTAGGCACCTGTCATGAAAACGCTACTTTTTATCGCAATAGTTTTGGCCTCCGGCTCCCTTGCGGGGCTGGTTCACGGAGGCGTCAACCTCTGGCTTGTCGAGCCGCATCTGGATGCCGCAATAGGCATCGAGAATCAGAACCTCTTTGCATCCGGCGAGGAGGAGGATACCGAGGAGTTTTGGAACTCGTACCATTCATATCGGGACTGGCAAAAGGGCGGGCAGGTACTGGCCGGGGTGATTCTTGGCCTGGCCATGGGCTCGTTGTTTGGAATCGTATTTGCGCTATCAAGAGGCGTGTTGCCAGGGGGCCATGACGTCAAAAAGGCAGTGATCCTGGCCGGAATCATGTGGCTGGTCGTATTCTTCATCCCATTTCTAAAGTACCCCGCAAACCCTCCGACCGTAGGCGATGCCGAGACCATAGGGCTGCGAACCATGCTGTACGTCTCATTTATTGCAATTTCGGGGCTTGGAGCGGCGGGGCTTTACCAGGTTGCCAAGCGCGTAAAGAGGGGCAAAAAGGCCACTGCCGTGGGGGGATATGCGGCATTGATGGCAGCCGCGTTTGTCCTGATGCCTGGAAATCCCGATGCGGTAACCGCGCCCATGGATCTCGTGGACGGGTTCAGGACTGCGTCTGTGCTGGGCGTTTCGTCATTTTGGATGTCCGTTCCGCTGATCCTGGGAGCCCTGTGGCAGAGACTCAGGCCCGATGCCAACGTGGAGCTGAGGCCGTAATTTTTCATTCTCAAACCATAGAACAAGAACGACACCATGGCGTTTAAATAACTCATGGTGTGATGAGTTTTGCGAATGGCAAAAAGACACACGCTGCCGCAGCTCAAAAAATACGACGTCAACCAAAAGGTCATTGAGGCGCTAGCGGATGCCGAGTCCAGGGCGATCCTGTTTTCTGTGATTAAGAGGGGAAAGACCGCCGCAGATCTGTCCGAAAAACTACGCATTCCGCTGAGTTCAGTATACAAAAAATTATCCGAGTTAGAGGAACTAGCCCTCATACGGGTGGAAAAATGGATGCTCTCCGACAAGGGGCGGCGCTACAAGGTGTATCGCAGCAGAATCAGCAAGGCAGAAATCTCCATCAAAAAGCCCGAGCCGGTCCTCAGCCTAGCACCCAACTGATCGGCCATGCCAAAGCCAAGCATCATCCAACTAAGCGAGTTTGACATAACCCAGAAGATCATAGAGTCACTGACAAACGTGTGCACCCGTGCGGTGCTGTTTTCCGTCAAGGAGAGGGGCAAGGACGCGACACAAATTGCCGCCGAGCTAAAGATCTCAATATCTACAGTTTACAAGACGCTGTCAACGCTTGAGGACCTTGCCCTAGTCGAGATTGAGAAGTTCAACATTACCGACGAGGGCAAAAAAATCAAGCAGTACAGGAGCAGGATCGGGAAGGTCGAGATTACCATGATGGACATGGAGCCGGTTCTGAACCTGTATCCCAACAAGTATGGGCAGTGATTCTAGATGTATGGAACGAGGACCTGGAACCAGGCTTTCGTTTAAATAATTAGCTCAAACTAACCTTGATATTCGAAATGAGTAAGAATACAAAAATCACAATTCTGGCACTTGCCGCCGTCTCCGCGATTGCCAGCTCTGCAATAGTCCAAGGTGCAGCGGCACAGGGCCCGGTGGTGCCGACCTGGATCAGGGACTCCATACAGGCCTGGTCACAGGACGTTATATCCGAGGAGGAATTTCTTGACGCAATGGCATTCCTGGTCGAAAACCGAATAATCGAGGTCGGAGGGCAAGCATCCGGTGACTCGATGGCCGGCCTAGATGTTGACAGACTGACCATTGGGTTTATCCCGGTTGAAAAGGCCGAGGAGCTGACGCCCAAGGCCGAGGCGCTAGAGGCATTCCTGGAGGAGCGCCTGTCCGGTGTGGACGTCGAGCTGGTGATCCCGACAAACTATGAGGCGATAATCGAGGGAATGAAGTTCGGCCACATTGACGGCGCGTTCATGGACACGGGTCCGGGCTGGATTGCACATCAGAGATCCGGCGCCGAGGCCGTCCTGGCCGAGGTCGTCAACGGCAAGATCAACTACCAGGCAACCGTCTGGACAAAGGCAGACAACGACTCGCTGCAGACAATAGAGGATACAGTCGGCAAGCGCGTGGCCTTTACTAGCATCACCGGCTCTTCTGGATTTGTGAGGCCGATGGGGACCCTGGTTACCGGCGGCGCCGTTGAGATTCAGGGCGACGATCTTGTCGCCCTGGAGGGCGCACTGGCAGACTCCTTTGAAAGCCACACATTTGCAGGCGGCTACAAGGCGGCGCTGACCCTGCTTCTCGAGGACAGGGTGGATGCGGCGTTTGGATCAGACATTGCCCCTGCAAAATACCTCGAACTGGAGCAGCAAAAGCAACTGCGTCCGGTAACCACGATTGGCCCGGTACCGTCGCACGTCTTTATGGTCTCATCAGACATGTCTGATGGCACGCAAAAGGCCTTGGTGGATGCGCTCATCGAGCTCAACTACGACGAGAACAACGAGATTCTGCGAAGCCTGTACGGCGCCGAGGCGCTGCTGCCGACTACCACCACGCTGCACATCGGTGAGTTTGGCACCTTTATTGACGCGCTGACCGGCCTTGACCAGAAGATTCTCGACAAGTACGACAAGAGCAAATAAAAATCAGGGTCTGATTGTTAGAGTGCAAGCAATGGCGCCCATCACCACATCTTTTTCTTCCATTTCCACCAGAGCAATAGTCCAGATGAACGACGTCTGGGCGTCCTACGACTCTAGGAACTACATACTCAGGGGAGTGCAGCTCTCGGTTGAGAGGGGGGCAAACTATGCCATAGTGGGGGCTTCTGGCTCTGGAAAGTCCACACTGCTCAAGCTGCTCAACGGGATGATGAGGCCGAGCAGGGGGGCCGTAAGGGTCGACTACCAGACCCCGGACATAAGCTCAAAAAGGTTCCGCAAGACGCTTCACAAGATCGGGTACATCCCCCAGAACCTGGGGCTGGTCAGGAACCTCTCGGTCGTCGAAAACGTCCTGGTCGGCGCGCTTCCGAGGCTTGGAAGACTGCAGTCCCTCCTAAAGTCATTCCCGAGGGAGGAGCTTGACGAGGCAGATAAAATCCTCGAGCTGGTGGGGCTGTCTGACAAGGCCGGGCGCAAGGCATACATGCTGAGCGGCGGCGAAAAACGGAGGGTTGCCATCGCGCGCGCGCTGATGCAAAAGCCCGACATCCTGCTTGCAGACGAGATTGTCTCAGAGCTGGACCATGTCACTGCCAGGGAGATCATGGACCTGGTCGCAGATGCGCAAAAAAGCATCGGGCTGACCGCGGTCATGGTACATCACGACATGCATCTGGCCCTAGAGTATGCAAGCAGGGTCGCCGTGATTCAGGGCGGCAGCAAGGTGCTGGAGATCGGCGTGGAGGGCGACACGATAGTGGACTTTCAGACGGGAGACCTGTCGCGGGAGGAGATTTTGGAGATGTATCCGGGGTGAGCCCGAAGAGCAACCTGCTGGCAGGGGTGGTGGCCGCCCTGGTGATTGCCATCTCGGTGAACATGGAGGCCGATCCTGCCGAGTTTGTCGGCGGGTTTTCCAACATCGCAATCGTAATCGAGGAGATGTCTATCGAGGCCGCCGATCTGGGCCTGTTCCAGACCGCGTTTTTCTCCATGTTTGAGACAATACAGATGGCCTTTGTCGGAACGATTGTCGGCGTCGCAATAGCCATGCCCCTCAGCCTGCTTGCCGCCAGAAACCTGAACAGCAAGTGGGTCTATGCGCCGATGCGCGCCGTCCTGGCAGCAATCCGCACGTTTCCGTCCATACTGTGGGCGCTGCTGTTTGTGATCATGATAGGGCTGGGGCCGTTTGCCGGAATCCTGGCCATCATCATGTATACAATAGGGTTTGTGGCAAAGCTGCAGTACGAGTCGATTGAGACCATAGACTCGGACCCGGTCGATGCCGTGACCTCAATCGGGGTAAGCAAGAGCCAGCTGATCCGATACGTGGTGATCCCCGAGTCCGCATCGCACCTGCTCAGCCAGATCCTGTACATGTTTGACTATAACGTGCGGCAGACCAGCATTCTGGGAATCGTCGGCGCGGGGGGAATCGGCTTTTACATCATCAACTATATCAAGTTCTTCGAGTATGGCAAGGCGGTAATCTTCATGCTGGTCGTGCTGGCCGCGGTGCTGGTAATCGACTGGGTCAGCGTGAAGATTCGCGACAGGTACATCGTAAAGTCGCAGCGGGGCGCCGAGGTCAAGGCATGAGTTCTGGCAGCCCCGCGCCATGCTTGCGCACGGGAGCATTCCGGGGCTTGGGCAACTGACGGCTCCTGCGGCAGTCCTGGCCGGGATGGCCGCCATGCTGGAGGGCGTTGCACCCTATGTCGTGACCCGGTCTAGCTGGCCGGATTCCGCTGCAAGCCTTACCTCCCTTGCAATGCGCCTCCCCATGCTCATCGGCTCGTCATAAAACAGCGTCGAGTACGGGGAGCCGTCCATGTAGATGTTGGTTCCCGCGACAATCCTTGCAGAGAACTCAAAGCTTGTAAACTCAGCATTCTCGTCATAGACCCCCTCGATGCAGAACGGGCCGTTCATGCCGGGCCTTGCCAGACGTGCTGAGGCCTCTACAAAGCTCTCGCCCATCTCGTATACCTTGTCAAGCAGGGACTCGCGCAACACCATCGGGCTGTTTCCTATCACGTTAAACGAGGGCACTTTGCCGCCCAGGAGCTGCTGCTCTGCGGGGATTCTTGCCAGTCCCTCGATGTCGGATTCGTGCCTCTGGTCGATTCCATAAAACTCTAACTCCCCGCTTAGCGGGGAGTAAAAGTACTGCAGGTACGCCAGAACGCCCGCGGCGTACTCTTGGATGTACAGCTTTTCATCAGGCAAGATTGTCCCGTCATTGATAAGCTCCCGTCTTTTTTGCTCATAGTCTCCTTGGCTTGATGCCATAAAGTAGCCCTTGCCGCCTGCGGCCCCCTGTCTTTTTACGATTGACAGCTTTTTGATCTGGCCGGGATCTGGCACAGGCGTCGGAACCGGCAGGCCGGACTCCCTCATCAGCCTTTCCTTCATTTCTCGGTCAGACTCCCACCTGAGAATCCACTTGTTTCCAAACACCGGAGTCTTGATGGATTCTATCTGCTCGGGGCGCATCTGTGCGACCAGGGTTCCATGCGGAACCAGGACGGCGTCGTTTTGCTCCAAAGCCTGCTGGCATCCTTGATCAAGCAGCTCCAAAAAAGAGTCTACAATCACAAGCTCGTCGATGAATGGAAACCTACGGTATAGCTTCTCGCGTCTTTTCTCGCACACCAGGATTGTCCTCAGGCCCTCGTCCTTTGCCCCCTTTAGAACCTGCAACGAGCAGTGCGAGCCCAGCGTTGCAATTGCGGCCATCTTGTGGCTATGTCCACGCCGTCCTTATGAATGTGTTCTGGAGGCGTAATTGAAAACCTCGTCGATGATCTCCGTGCCTGCCTTTGGTTTTAGATCCCCCGGCATCACCCTTGCAGTAGACGGAAATGCAAACCCCCAGAAGCTGCCCAGATCCTACGGCGGGCTGACAGGTCCGTATTCTGCAAGACTTTTGGCCGACATGGCAAGCGCTCCTGCGACCCGCAATAGCGTAAAACCGGGGTTGTCGCCTAATTCACCAGAATTCCTGAAAACCATTGAGTTGCCATATGGATCAGGCGTGTAAAAGGGCGGGAATTCAGAAAAACGAGCAGATTGAGTCAAATAAGTGGAATTAGGCGACAACCACCGTAAAACCACTCCCCCCGCATCACAAATCCGGATCTGCTGCGCTCGACACCCCACATGTTGTACACAGGGATCGATGCAAAGAGCGCCGGTAGCCTGATGTCCTGTTCCTGCTTGTGGTCTTGGCCCGTATGCGCTCTATCTGCCTGTATCCGGTTTCTATGCCCCACCTGTCCCGGTACTCTTCTGTAACGTAATCTATCATAGCAACTTGGGCTCTGGAAGCTCAGGTGTGAATCTTGCCGCCCTAGAAACCCCGATCGAGCACAATCTGTGCCTAAAATTAGGAATGGCTTACAGAGCGAGTTGTTACATAAAATGATGGAATGTCTAGTGAATACATCTGACTGAGCAACGCACACTCGCAGTGGCTCATGCAGGGAACCAGAATAATTGTACGAGGTCACCTGCCCCTGCCAATCAGGCACGAGTTGGCATGCATGTCTATGATTTTCATGTCTAGCCAGCAGGGGGACGTGACCTCGTACGAACAATTTGGTGTGGGAGTTTACCTCCTCCCGAAAATGCGGCGTAGGCATGATCGTAAAGACCCTGATCGGTGGTGCAACCCAAGTGGCAAGCTTTTACCTGGGTAACGTGAGTCCACACGGTACACTGATGGCCTGTATGCTATTTTTTGGAAATCAGGGATCTCTGAACGTGTCTACACCTAACAATTTGATTGTCCCGGTACACGGCTTGCAAAAATATGTAAACTCGTCAGGGTTGCTGATTGTCCTCATCGCTGCAAGTACGCGTATGTCTGAGCTGGGAAACACATCTGCAATTCTGTTGGCCGCACCCAAGGTCGTGGCTCCACGTGTTATTACATCGTCAACTATACTGATGATCATTGAAAATTTCGCCTCCCTTACACGCTGCGCTCAAGATCCTTGTAGATGTCAACCTTGATGGAACACGTCCTGAAATATTCTG
>CAYGCI010000038.1:0-11129 GCA_964348355.1 uncultured Nitrosopumilaceae archaeon
ACAGCTCCTTGCCAAACTCCACAAAGCGGAAAAACGTCGGATCCGAGCCGTTAAGCAGCAGCCTCACACCACGCTGTCCTTGCCCGCGAATTATTAACGTAGTGCGTACAGCCAGCCTTCCCGGAAGCACCACATCGAATCATCCCAGGCTCGAAGCAATCCAGATGAGGCTGCCTGCAGATCCGCATGTCGCCGCCACGAGTCGGTTACTTGTAAGACTGTACAGTAGCTTACCGCACAACCCTGATTTTAGCCACAAAAGACTGGTTGGTTTCACGCGCTCAGGCACGGTTGTGCAACAGGCTGCTTGTGAGACAGTAACGCTAAAAGGGATTGGATTCTGCGACGTGGCGTGCCGTAAGCCTTCCGCTGTCAACACCGCTGCGCCGCAGCCGCTCCTCGAGCATCCTGCTGTTTATGAGGCCAGACACGTGCATGCACAGCCTTCTTAGGGGCGTACTGCCCATCACCGTCCCGCATATCTTGGATCGGATCCGGCCTGCACTCCCCGCCTCCCCTGCCCTCTCCATTTCTATCCTGTCAACCCTCCTTTGCCTCTCCATCCTGCACGCAGACAGAAACGCCTCGGCAGACTCTGGATCCAGCCCGTCTGCTATCATCCTGTACGTTATCTGGCGCCTTGAGTAGACTTCCTCATCGGACCCGCGGTGGGTGAGGCTGTCGCTGTGTATTCTGCGTATCCACAACATTCTTTTTATTATGCAGACATCCACGTCGCATAGGAGATACAGCCGCGAGATCATCTCCAAGTCCCCTGCAATGGCAACGTCCTCCCTGAAATATCCGTGCCTTTCAAACATGTCCCTGGCAGCAAAAAAGCTTCCGGGCGCAAATCCCTCGCTTACGACGGATCTGATCTTGTCCGCGGCCGTCTTTTGTGGTATTACAGGGACGGGATGGCCATCTTCGCGTATGTTCCAACAGCACGAGACAAACACGGTGTTGTCGGGATTGTCTGCCTTTTTTGCGGCCTGCATCATCTGCTCTACTGCGTCAGGGGCCAGGATGTCGTCCGAATCAAGAAACAGGACGAACCTCCCGCCTGCCTTCCTTATGCCGCTGTTGCGCGCAAATGCGATGCCCTTGTTGCCCTCATGTGCAACCAGTGTTATCCTCCCCTTGTACTGCCTTTCCAGGATCGTCTCGGTGCCGTCGTCCGAGCCGTCGTCCACTACGACGACCTCCACGTTGCCATAGGTCTGGCCCAGCGCGGATTCTAGGGCACTCCTGATGAACCGCCTCCCGTTATAGACGGGAATTACGATCGACACCACGGCATCCTCTGATGGCTGCATGCGTGTACATGCAGTATGTATGCAGGATAATAACGTTGGGCGGATCCCAGTCGTAGTCGTTTAGGTTGAGTACGGGTGGCTCAGGCGTGAGACAGGCAGGAGTCTGTCAGGGCGTCGTAGGCACCTCAAGCAGCTTGGCTGACACGTCCATGGTACTCATCAAAAAACGGATCATAATTTTGGCACATCGTGCCTATTTCAACAAAAAATGATCGATTTTCAACCGTACGTACCATGCCCCCGACGCGACGGTATGGAGCCGTGCGGGGGACGGGGTGTGCGAGTTCTCATATCGATGCATTAGCCTCTCCGTCGTTCCCCGCTTTGGCCTCGGTCAGATCTGTGGCAAGTCCGTCTGTTGTCCGCTGCATGTCTGCGATGGTCTCATCCTTCCTGCCGGACTCGGCTCTGATGCGGGCCGCCTCGTCGTGCAACGTCGTGGTCTCTGAATCAGGTAGTGAGTCATGTATGATTTCATATGGGAGATCGAGTGGTGATCAGAAATTGCCCTTATGCTCAACCTAGCCGATTACGCCCTGCTCGCGTGCGGTCATCTCTCCTAGCCAGTTAGGCGTAAATTTTCACATGACTGTGATTTTCATGCCCGGTCAGTAAGGAGACATGATCTCATGCCCCCGTTCCCTCCAAACCGTTATTTGGTCGACAGGTAGAGGATAGCCCATGCTTGGCCTCAGCCATGCCACCTTTTGCACGGGTCGCCTGTCAGAAGGACACGGGCATCTCCTCCTGCTTGCGGTCATACTGGTGCTTTCTGCATATGTGCACCTGTGGAACCTGGCAGGATTTCCGCCGTGGCACGTAGATGAGACGGCCTATACGGAACGGGCCCTGAACGCCCTGGATTACGACATACTGCACGACAGACACGACCACCCGTTCCTTGGCTGGACGATACTTGCAGGATTCCTGTATGCCACCGGGTACCCCGACTCCTTTGTCACACCAGATGACGTGTCCTCGCTTGACATGCTTTACGGGGGTCCGCGCATCCTCATGGGCCTGCTTGCGGTCCTGGACACCTTTCTGATCTACAAGATAGCCGAGAGGGGATTCGGGCGCAGGGCCGCACCGGTCGCAGCTGTCCTGTTTGCGGCAATGCCCGTATCGCTGACGCTCAGGCTGGTTCTGCTGGACTCGATCCTCCTCCCGTTCGTCCTCTCCTCCGTGCTGCTTGCCATGTACGCGCGCGGTCCTAACCTGAAGGACGGCCCGTCTCGGAGGGGGGGTGCGTTGCTGCAGCATGCCCCGGACAGGACCCGCCTGCTGATTATCCTGTCGGGCATCTGCATGGGATGCGCCATACTGACCAAGATCCCATCGTTTGTGATGATCCCGTTGGTTCTTGTTTTGGTCTGGTCGGCGGCTGGCAGGAGACATAGATGGATCCTGCTGTGGCTTGTGCCCGTAATCCTGATTGCGGCAGTCTGGCCCGCGTCTGCCGTGCTGACGGGTGGTTTTGACCAGTATGCAGACGACGTCCTGTTTCATACAGAAAGGATCGACCAGCGCACGCTGGACCTGCTACAGCAGTACATGCCGGTAGACCTGGTGCGGGGTCAGGATTCTGAAATGCTGACCCGCCCTGGTATCGCGCTGATGGCCGCCATACGATTGTTCGAGATGGATCCCGTCCTGGTATCGCTGGGCACGGCGGGACTCGTTTTTGCGGCCGTCACGCGTAACAGGTTTCTGATGCTTTGGACCGCACCCATCCTGCTGTTCTTTGGATCAATCGGATACGTATCGTGGTTCCACCTGGGAATGCTGTGGACTGTGATGTGCGTTGCCGCTGCCGCACTGATCGGCGGCGGAATCAAAAGGGCGTCGGCGGGAAGATGGGGCCCGAGGGGGCAGCACACGCTGCTGCTGGCGGCCGTAATTGTGATCGCGGCACTGGGCATGTCCACGTCTGGCGTGTTTGTGCACTGGGACACAACATCTGTGTACACTGATGCGCTGTCCTTTACGCTGCAAAACTATGCCGACTCTGATGCGGGAATAACCATGCAGCTGCTTCGGGAATCGCGGTTAATACATAACTACATTCTTGCACACTCCGACATGGACATGTATGATTTTTTCACCGCGCAGCCGCAAAAAACCAAAAAGATCGTGCTGGTAGACTCTGTCGATAGAATAGGATGGAAAAGGATCGTGCTGGAGGCATATCACGGCGGTGGCAATGTGACGGCGTCTCCGGAAGCTGATTGGTCACAGCGGTATCTGGAGCTATACGATGACGGCAGCAGGGTGGCCGAGTTTCATAGCATTCCAAAACCGGACACGCCGATACCAGCAAAAGTCTATACGCGTGTCAACCATTGGATGTTTTCATACGACATCCCGTTTCAATCCACACCGATAGTATCAAAGGTCTACCCTCGTGTCGATCGCATGGTGGAGGTGACAGAATGGCACCCGCCATGGTGGGCCTCCCTGCCCACGTACGGCCCCGTCGGCAGAGCCCTTCACCTTGACGGCATCACATACGTAGAACTTGCAGATGCTCCAGGCCTTGATCTTGGTGGAGGCGATCCGTTCAGCATCGCGTTTTGGATCAAAATGCCCAGACCAGACAATCCTGACTCGTCGATCATCTCAAAGGCCGACGCGACCGGACGGCAGGGCATCACCGTACGGGGAGGCCACGCCGGCGGCATTTCACTTCAGATGACAGACGGCGCGCAAGGTCAGATCACCGTCGACACGTTCTCTAGCGTGGCCGACGGCCGCTGGCACCATGTTGTGTTCACCTATGACGGCTCCGGAAGCAGTGGCGGACTTGACGTGTATGTGGACGGGCAGATGGACAACTGGCGCCGGATCAGTACATCGCTGGAGGACTCCGTTGCAAACGATCATCCGCTTGTCGTGGGCGCCGGAAGTATCGGCAAGGGGCCTGCACAGGATATTGTGCTGGATGATGTCATGATATATTCGGCACGGTTGCCTGCGGCCTATATATCAGACGTGCATGAATGCCGTGTGGAGATGATGGCCGCCGTGCCCGCCGGCAATCATGCGTGCATGGGAGACTATGGCGGGACGCTCTTGGTGCACCTAGAGTTCGAGGGCGACCTGCGAGACTCCTCGGGTGGTGGTATGGTGCACGGTGGGGATGCCAAGTATACGTATGCTGAGTAATAGGATAGCCCCTCACCCAAGGTGAACTTTTCATGACATGAAGATCCATTGCCTGCCGGCATCCAGGAAACGTATGCCTGCGAGCTCAGAATTCAAGGTGCTGCGCGACGGGCCGGCGCATGCCATGGCCGAGTCTCGGATGAAGGACGGGCGGATCGACGATCTTGCTGGGAAGCTGGCAGAGGCCGTCGCGCAAATCGCGCTACTGACGGCAGAAAACGAGAAGCTCGGGGAACGCATCATAAATGCGTCATCAATGGAGTGTGATGCTGTGCTTGATCCCTTCTGCGGATGCGGTACGGCAGTACACGCGTCACAAAAACCGGGACGCAAGTGGATTGGAATCGACATAACGCACCTTGCGATAGGGCTGACAGAGTACCGCACGAAGAGCGCATTCGGCGCAAGGCCCGAGGCGAAGGGAATGCCGATTACCATCGAGTCAACAGAGGATCTGGCAAAGCGCGACAAGTACCAGTTTGGGGTGTGGGCCGCCACAAGGACAGACGGCATAATGCCAAACCGGAAGAAGGGCAGGGACAGGGGAATTGACGGGAGGGGATACGTCCATGCCGGATCTGACTCCAAGGGACGCCCCGGATACGAGAAGGCGACAGTCTCCGTAAAGGGAGGACATCGGATAGGCCCTGCAATGGTGCGTGGTCCCAAGGGAACGGCCGAGCGCGAAGGTGCGGGGTTTGGCGTGTTTATCTGCGCAAGAGAGCCCGCACCCGAAATGAAGGAGGCCGCATCCGGCGGCATGACCGAGACGCCGCTAGGTACAAAACATCCGAAGATTCAGATTTACACGATTATGGACTATTTTGACGGGAGGCTTCCAAACCTGCCTCAGATCAGCAACATCATGCAGGTGCCGGTTACAGAGAAAAGGCAGAGTGGAAGACAGAGTGTGCTGTAGACATGAAAGAAGAAGACAAAGCAACTGGTGTTTTTTTGGATTTCATGAACAAGAAGATGGAATCATACAGAGAACTTCTTCCAGCGATCAAGAACAGGGATCGGCAAAGAATACGTGAGCATCTTGTTGAGAATATGGTCGAGGACATATTTATGATAGGAAAGTTGCGGAACATCATTGGAGCTGATCCAGGCGAGCCGCTTCATGATAAGAGTAGAGAGCAACTCAGGGTGCTTTTGCTCGAATATTTGAAATGAACTCGTTTCACTCTTGAATCGTCTTGGAATGCATTTGTCTGTGCAGGTCATCTCCGATATCAGTTCAGTCATATGATTTGAAAGATATTTTGCCTGTTTTAGGAAGCAGTGTAGGTTACAAAGGAATACAGAATGATTGCATTCTCTCATGTCCCGACAACGTTACATAACCCATAAGAGAACGGGTTAAGCTCAATTCAGAGAAGATCCATATCACGAAGATTACACAGAACCGGGCCCACAGGGTTTAAAATGCAACATTCTCTATAATCCTTGGGTTTCAGACGAGTAGTGCTAGCATTGTACTAGCCTTTTTTTCTAATTAAAAACAACAAGAAATTCCAGCCGAACCACCCTCACCAGTTCAAACCATCATCGCCAGGCCATACACGATGCCAAAAACACAAAGGCCGTATATGCGCCTAGGAAGACGGCTATCGTGTCATGACTGACAGTGAGATTGCCGGTCGTGATCTTGCTCCACGTCTTTTTCATGCCAGACATCAACAAGCCATGCTTCGCATACACAATACTCAGCTAAGTGAAAAGTAAATGAGATTTGCTGTTTTGCCTTGCTATTGAGGCGCCGTGCCTCCTACCCAGTTTCTGTTTTTGCTCGATTTCAGGGTACTTTTCACTTAGCTGAGTACTGCAGAACGGCATATAGCACTGGGGAGAGCATACGGACGGCCGCCATTGCGTCGGGATTCTGCGCGAACCATCCCCAAAACCACGCCCCATGATCACGATTCTGGACAACGCCGGCCATTTTGCGGAAATTTTTTGGACAATCCCATTCCGCGTCCCGAAACCGTGGCGGCCGGCGCCCTCCATATCGCTAGGCGTATGCTAGTTGGAAATTTCACCTAATTCGTCTAGGGGGAAAGTCTATTGTACAGTCTTGCGTATTCCTACCCAAGCCAACGCGGGGAGTGAAATTTATCTCGTCTCTGGATTTTGTAATGTCGACATGTGTTGCCCCGGCATCGCCTGGCTGGGAGTCCACATACTGCCCTAGTGATTTTTTTACCTAGGCACCTCTCAATTACGTCGACCGTCCTGTTTACCGAGACGGGGCAGCCCGTGCCCAAATTATACGTGCCGGTACCGCCGTACCTTTGCGCGGCCACCATTCCATCTACAATGTCATCGACATAGATGAAATCCCTGACTTGGGTGCCGTCTCCGTATATGGGGACTGCGTCTCCGGATGAGGCCAGTGTAATGAACTTCATGATGACCTCGTCGGGTCTCCGGCGTGGCCCGTAAACGGTGTGAAATCTCAGGATCGGCGCCTTGAATCCGTGCTTGGATGCAAGGTCGGCTCACAGCATCTCTGCCTGTCTTTTGGATTCCCCGTAGGGGGGGTATTGGATTGGGGGGATGGCTCTCGCCGACTGGCAGTTCACTCCGGGCCATGTTCCCGTATACCGACGACGAGGAGACAAAAACGAACTCGTCGACGCGTGAAAAGATCTCAAACAACTTTTTTGTGCCCTCTACATTGATTGCAAAGTATTCGTCAGGATTGCTGAACGAGTTCCTGACCCCGGCAGCTGCGGCCAGATGAAATACCGAGGAGACGTCGCCGCACCTCTCCAGCATGGCGGTATCCAAGATGGGGCCCTCGATGAATGCAAAGCCCTCATATTCCTCAGACGGCCCTCACGTTACTGACTTTTATCCGCCTGTCATAATAGGGGTGAAAGTCATCGATTCCGACTGCATGCCCGTCCTCAAGCTACCCGTACAGCATTCCCACAAACAACGAGCGTGCTCATGTCGCCGTTGGTGGACAGTGTGACGTCATATCCACCCCCGAGCTTTGCAGCATCAAAGCTCCGCTATGCGGGAAAATAACCCACCTGCAGATGCCTGTTTCCTCTCAGGGCGTGGAAGAAAAAGCAATGCCTGTTGTTAATGGAGTCGCGTTTGTAGCGCCGCCACGACGGCTTGTAGGCAAAGGTCGCCCTGATCTGGTTTTCTTCGGATCCGCTCATTTTGACCTGATACTTTTGAGGATACCGACAAGCTTTTCTGCTGCCATCCTGCTGTCCCAATTGTCCTGTATGAATTTTCGCCCATACCTGCCCATCTCATACGCCCTTTCCGGATTGCTTATCAGCAGCGATATCTTTTGTATCCATCCCTCGTAATCGCCCTCCTCGACTAGGAATCCGGCCTTTTTATCCCTCACAGTCTCGTGTGCGCCGCCAAAGCTGGTTGCAATTACGGGCTTTTCCAGGGACATTGCCTGTTTTAGCGCATATGGTGACATGTCGTGACCAGTGGCAAGGCCGCATATGTCAATTGAGGACAGGAATGTCTTGACCTCGTCAGGATGTTTTAATGATCCAAGCCATTCAAAATTATCAAACTTGGACAATGCCAAAAGCACGTCATTGCGATACTGTCCGTCTCCGGCCCAATAGAACGTAACATCCGGGAGTGCGTTCATCACCCTCGATAAAACAAGCATTTCATTGGACTTGGATCTGCTCTTAGCATTTTGTAAAAGACCTACACATGGATGCCTTAATTCCATTACGTTCTCCTCATCATCATCCATCTTCCAATAATCCGTATTTATGCTAGAATACGAAGATGTGACGACTCTGTTTTTTGGATAATGTCTTTTTATGATGTTTGATATGTAGTCGGTCTCGGACATTATGATGGTGGATTTTTTCAAACATTGGTGTACTATGTGGTTTCTTGCCATTAAGAACATCCTAAAAAGAATTGGGTTGCTGTATTCTTTTGTTGTCGGTGGATGTGACCAGTCGTCCCAAAAATATACCAGCAGTGGGATCTTCCTCTTGGTTACGCTTGGGCCTAGCTCACTTGGACTATCCAATATGACAAAATCGGGCTTGAACTCGTCTAACAGCCTTTCAAACTTCTTCTTTTTTGTTCTGTTTGGTATCGGCAGTCTTCTGATGCCCTTGTCAATAAACGTATTCAGGCCGACGAGCTTCCACGCTATCGAGTATTTTCCTAGATTTTGGATGATCGCCTGTGTCTGAAGTAATTTTGATTCTTGGCAGATGCGCAGCAGTCTCAACATGACATTTTGGTGGCTGTTACACATAAAAAACTATACGAATTATCAACCGTGTGTGAAGATGTCCAGGGCAAGTCGATCAGGCAGTACGTGCAGTCTTCCCAGAAGTACGTGATTCATGACTGTGCAGATGGCGGCGGGCGAATCTGCAGACATCATAATTTGATTTGTTTCAAATCTGGGGCCGTTTTCTGGGTTGCTTCTGGGAAGACTGACGTGCAGTATGTGGTCACGTCTCCTTGCTAGTTAGGCACGAAAGTCACCGTCATGCATCTAATTCGTGCCTGACTGATGGGGGCAGGTAACCTTGTACGACGTGCAGCTAAGTGAAAAGTAAATGAGATTTGCTGTTTTGCCTTGCTGCCGAGGCGTTGCGCCTCATGCCCGGTTTCTGTTTTTGCTCGATTTCAGGGTACTTTTCACTTAGCTGACGTGCAGTCTTCCCAGAAGTAACAGACTCGTGGCGGCGCAGGAGGCGACATGCGGATCTGCAGGCAGCCCCATTTGAATTGTTTCGAGTCTGGGATAATTTGACGTGGTACTTCTGGGAAGACTGACGTGGTACGTACAGTTAAAAACCGAATATTCTTGTGTCAAAATAGGCATGATATGATGGTGATGCTATTATCCGTTGTTTGGTCGACGTACTATGACATCAGCGGGGGGTACGGAGACGTCAGCGGCTCTGAGATTTGAGAGGTGGTCAGGAACGGTTGGGGCTTGCGCAGGTTTTATTCTAGTCTGGGCTTAATTTTGACGGTTCTAACATAATACTCTAGTGTATTTCTGACATTACGCAGCAACGAGTTTTTCAAAAGCGATCCAAGTATCTTGGCCACGGCCCTTGCCAGCATGTTTTCGTGTGTGTCATGTATAAATGAGTATGTGATATGGTACACATGTCTGCACACCCTAACCTGTACTGCTTTTCTCCGTGTGTTGCTTTTTAACGCGTCATAGTATCGTTTCCGATCATTGCTGCTGAGGTTGGATACGACCGATAGGATGATCCTATCTCTGTCCCTTTTCCTTCTCCCTGCGTCAAACATTGCTTGTCCATCGTGCTTCCTATATCCATATATGATCTTTAAAATGTGGTGAAATCTATACTTGTACACTATGAGTAGCCTCATGTTAAACTCCACATCTTCGGTTCGCCAAAGTCTTTCGTCAAAACCGCCCACTTCCTCAAGAATAGATTTGTGTATAAGAGTCACGCCGCCACTGCCGAAAAGCCCATAAAAAATAGATACGCCCTGCTCAAAAGCAGTCATGGAATTATTCATGTCATATGCGAGTGTCCTGCCCGTTGGCCTTCCATCATGATTTAACATCTGCAGATCAAAAAACGGTATTATCTTGGTAGATGATGAGGAGTTGAGCATTTGGCCTGCACACACCATCTGCTCTATCGCGTCCGGATATATGATATCATCAGAGTCCAAGATGGTAAGCCACTCTCCTACCATGTTGTCGATTCCCCTGTTGCGGGCCGCTGCGATGCCGCCATGCTTCGTGTCTATTATTTTGATCCTATCTGAGTATTGCTTCAGTATTTCAAGCGAGCCATCAGTGGATCCGTCATTTACGGCTATGATCTCGGTGCTCTTATACGTCTGATTCAATGCAGACTCT
This sequence comes from uncultured Nitrosopumilaceae archaeon, assembly GCA_964348355.1. Classification (GTDB taxonomy): domain Archaea; phylum Thermoproteota; class Nitrososphaeria; order Nitrososphaerales; family Nitrosopumilaceae; genus JAWVZS01. The sequence goes on from CAYGCI010000038.1 coordinate 10,357, forward strand.
ATGCACTCTGTCAGATATTGTTCACTGTTATGCACGGGGATCACTATGGAGACTTTGCCACTCTTCTTGCTGGTCTGCATCGTTAGATCGTTGTTTTATCAATATTTAATACATTAATTGAAAAGTCATCTGTGCAAACAGTCCGCGTCAGAAGCGTATCCGTTTGTAGCAGCTAGGGCTCTGGAAGCTGCTCCTGGCTTCAGGCACGAATCTGCCCGGGGGCCTCCGAGGCGGCAAAACCCATGCCTGAACTTCTAGAGCCCGACCTGTTCCCTGATAGGTGCACAGAAAAATCCGGGCAATGATTTGCACGGCTTCTAGCCTCGGATCATCTCGCCGTAGTGCGCACATCAAAAAAATGGACAATGGCATTGCCACACCATGCCTATTTTTGACACAAGAATACTCGGTTTTTGGCCGTATATGCCACGGGTACGGCTGTGCTAATGAAAGTTCCTCCACGGAAGCCTGCGCCCCAGGATCCTTTCTGTCTCAGAGACATCCTCCCGGAGAAACTCCCGCAACCGGCGCCTGTCTTGGGGGCTGATCTGTGGCTTTTCTGCTGTCTTGCTCAGGACTTTTTTGCCGACAAACGTCCTGACGCCCAATGGGATTCTTGCTTTGGCTGATACCGGCATGTTGTTCAGGGTTTTGTACAGCGTATGGAAACGGTGGACGTGGAATTGGTTGCGGGTCTTGGTGAGGGAGTCAAGGTCTGCAGTACCCCCCCCCCCACACCGTCCCGTAGTGCGGCCCCCGTATCCCTTGCGCGT
>CAYGCI010000039.1:0-11046 GCA_964348355.1 uncultured Nitrosopumilaceae archaeon
GCCCGTCAAACCTGTCTGCCCCCACGACCAGCGCGGCATCCCCCAGCCCCGATGCGATGTAAGAGTATGCGGAGACTATTGCGCTTGTGCCCGAGCTGCACATGCTCTCTATGCTGTGGCTGATTTTTGGCTGTATTCCGACGGACTCGGAGACTATTGCGCCAAGGTACTTTGCATTGTCGTTGGTCGACACCAGCACCGCATCGATGTCGCCCCTGTCGACATTGCTGTTTTGGAGCAGCGATTTTGCCGCACCAAACATCACCTCCTCTACCGGGCAGTCCTCCCTTGAAAAACCCGTGCTTCCAAATGCGGAGACTCCGACCCTGCTCATCGCACCTCAGAAAACGTCTTTTGCAGCAGCGCAAAGGAGTCCCCCACATCCCCCACCGGGTTGAACTGGATGATGGGCAGATCTATGCCCGCCGCCCTGAACCCTTCCAGCTGCCTTCTTGACTCCTCGGGAGTCCCGCATATGGTCAGATCCTGCAGCATCCTGTCGGTGATACAGCCGTGTATGTTTTTCAGGCCTGATTTTTTGTACTCTTCTAGTACCGACTCTGCCTCCTCCCGGTACCCGTTTCCTGCCAGAAACTCCCGGTAAACCCTCCCGACTGCCACATAAAACGACAGCGTCTTTTTTGCGCGCTCTGCTGCCTTTTCCGAGTCCTCGGACACCGATGTGATTATCTGGCATGCCGCGTCGATCCTCCTTCCCGCCTGCATCGCCCGGATGGTCTGCCCCATCTCCGACCTCGGCCGCAGGTAAAAAATCACCCCGTCTGCCAGCTCCCATGCCAGCCCAACCATCTTCTGGTTTACCGCCGCAAGGTAGATCGGAATCCTGTCCCTGTACGGCCTGATCAGCAGCGCAAAGTTCCTCAGCCTGAAGAACCTGCCCCGGAAGTTGACTGCCCCCCCGGACATGACCAGCCTGAGGATTTGCACGTATTCTCTCATCCTCGACAGCGGCCTCTCAAACGGGCTGCCGTGAAAGTCCTCGACTATGGGCGGGCTGCTCGCTCCAAGCCCCAGGATCAGCCTGCCCCCCGAGAGTATGTCCAGCGTGACTGCCCCCATCCCGATCAGTGACGGGCTCCTAGAGTAGATGTTGACTATGGACGAGCCGATTTTTGCCGACTTTGTCCCTGCGGCGACTGCCGACAGCATTGAAAAGTTCTCCATCCCCCAGGTCTCGGGAATCCAGATCGCTTCCGGCTCGTTTTTTGACAGGCGGGCAACGCAGTCCAGGATATCCTGCACGCCTAGCAGCGATCCCAGGCTAAATGACAGCCTCATGCCTGATCAAAAACCGATCTCTACTTTATCTTTTTGTCAAAAATTCCGCAAAAATATCGCATTCACTAGTTAAACAAAACAAACCACCATAGTTTAACAGAATTGAAGCTTCATACAATACAACTTGACAAAACGATTCAAGTCCAGAATAGACTACAGGCTCAGGGAGATCCCAGTAAAGCAGATCAAGATATGGAAGGACGCCCAGGCACGAAGGCTAGACCGCGAAGGCATTGCCGAGCTGGCCAAGTCGATCAGGGCAGAAGGGCTCCAAAACCCGCCCCTTGTCCAAAAAGAGGGCAAGGAGTACATGCTGATGGCAGGCCAGAGGCGCCTTGCAGCCCTCAAGCGCCTGCGCGCAAAGAAAATCCCTGTCTTGGTGATTACGAAAAAGACGCAGTACGAGCTAGAGGACGCAAAGGCCGCATCCGTGATCGAAAACATCCACAGGAAGAACATGAACCAGAAGGAGCTGGCCAATTCCTGCGTCTTTTTGGCAGAGCAGCTAAAGTCCCAGTCCAAGGCAGCCAAAACCCTGGGAATGTCCCTGCCGACATTCAAAAAGCTTCACGGCTTTGCGGGGGTGCCAGACAGGCTAAAGGAGTTGGTTCCAAAGACAATCTCCAGGGACGAGGCCACCAAGCTCCACGTTGCAATGCCCAACACCAAAAAGGCCGTCCTGGTGGCAAACAGGATTGGAAGATACGACTCTCCGGTGCGAAGGCAGTACATCAAGATCCTCACCGCAAACCCAAAGATGAGGCATGACGCCATCCTGAGAAGGGCAAAGAAGATCAAGACGAGGCAGAAGGTGCCAATCATCCTCTCCAAGCGCCAGTCCCGCTTCTTGGAACGACAGTCCGAGCGCAGGGGCGTGGAATCTGACGAGCTGGCAAGGAAGATCGTGGCCGACTGGATCAAAAAGCGGATCTAGTCCCACTCACACTTTTAGCACTTTGTTAAAAATCATTGAGGCTTCGTGTTAATCCCCGGTTCCGGGAGGAGCTGTCATGGAAGCAACCAAGACGGCACCAGGGAAGGACAGCTTCTGGAGGCGCGCCAGCCAGTATGCCTCAAAGGCCGACGACGAGGCGTTTGTCGGCGAGATGGCGTACATGATGGTCACCTTGCACCGTACGGGCGCATGATCCTATCCTATTATGGATCTTACCACCCTTGAGCACTCTTCGATGTCCTTGTGGGAGTCAATCGAGTGCCACCTTGCGCCGTGAAACTTTGTGACAGACAGCCTCCCCTGCCTTGCCATCTCCGGAAATGTGGTCTTTTCAATGTCCCCCCTCCTCGGAAGCTGTCCCAGGATGTCTGCGGAGAGGTGGTAGATCCCCGCGTTCATCCAGACGCCCCGGATTGGCCCCTTTTCCTCAAATGCCACGACCCTGCCGTCCGACACGTCCAGCGTTCCAAACTGCGTCCTCAGCTCAATCCCGGCGACTGCGTTCTCCGTCTTTTGCATCGTCTTGAGGCTGATGTCGGTTATGGTGTCCCCATTCAGCACAAGGAAGCTCCTGCCCCGGATGTGCTCCCCTGCGCGCCTTATGGCACCCCCAGTCCCCAGGGGCGTCTTTTCTGCAGACACCCTGATCCCTGCAAAGCCGGGCTTTGACTCTAGGAACCTTTCGATCTGCTCTGCCCTGTATCCGGTACAGATTGTGACGTCCCTCACCCCGGACTTTTTCAGGTACCTGATTTGCCACTCTATGATCGGGACGTTGTCTATCGGAACCAGCGACTTTGGGATATAGTCCGTGATGGGCTTGAGTCTCTTCCCAAACCCACCTGCCAGAACAACCGCATGCATGGACGGGCTTGGCCTGCTGCTCATTCAAACTTATCGGTCAGGTACAGAATCGCCTTCATCAAATTTATTAACGGCTGCCTGCGACTCGAAGCATGGCCCTGACTGCCTCCCTGATCATCACCGGCATCGCGATAGGACTGCTGCTGGTCTACGGGGCCGACGTGACAGCTGCAATGTCATCAGGCGGCGATCACGGGTTTTTGCCGCTTGATCACATGCAAAGGGGCATGGGGCTGGGCGGGCCTGCGCTGATCCTGCCCATAATTGCGTTTTTTATCTCACGAAAAGAGCCCTCAATGGGGCTGGGTGCCATGATTGTCGCTTCGGGCATCCTCATCATCATCGGGGGCGCAGTCATACTGGCAAGCCCCGCGCCTGCCGAGGCCGCAGAAAGGAATCCCGCGGCATCCGCTGCGATGCTGTTTGCACCAGCGGCAGTCCAGCTTGCGCTGGGCGGCATCAAAATGGCAAAATCCCGGCAGTGAGGGCAGTGCCGGTCTGTGAAAGGTGCCTCAGGGATGCCAGAAAGGTGTATGACTGCGAGCACACCGGTGAGCGGCGGTACTGCTCGGAGTGCTATGCGGAGACCCACTACTACCTTACGGAGCCGGGGGGCAGTTGAGCGAGATTCACGCCATCGTGCAGTGGGTAGTTGACCTCGTGGCAGCCAACCTGTATCCGGGCGTGTTTCTGGCGGCGCTGATTGAGACCGTCTTTCCCCCGATTCCAAGCGAGGCGGTCTTTCCGCTGGCAGGATACACGATACTCCAAAACGACATGGGCGTCCTCCACGTTGCAGGCGCGGGGATAGCGGGCGGCGCCGGTTCCACTGTGGGGGCATTTATCATATACTATATAGCGCTGAAGCTGGGCCGCGAGGCAGTCATCAAATATTCCGGCAAGGTCCGGATAAGCGAGGAGAAGATAATCCGCGCACAGCAATGGTTTGAAAAGTACGGCGACAAGTCCGTGCTGTTTGGGAGGCTGGTTCCGGGAATCCGCTCCCTGGTGTCCATACCGGCCGGCCTGCTGAACATGAGGCTGGGCAAGTTTGCAGTATATACGTTCGTGGGCTCCTGTGCATGGAGCATCGGGCTGACTGCCGCAGGGTACTATTTCGGGGTGGCGACCCTCGATGTCCTCTAGCCTGCAGGACTCAGTATCCGGTGGCTCCTTACCCTCTTCAGCCTCTCGAATATCTCGTCTAGGCCCTCCCCCTGCCCTGCCACTATGTTGATGTGCCCCAGCTTTCTTTTTGGCTTTGCCACCTCCTTGCCGTACATCTTCAGGAAGGTGTTCTCCACCTGCGGATCATCGACCCTGTATCTTCCCTCAAAGCCGCTCTCGCCCAGTATGTTGTACATGATGGTGGGCCTGACCAGCTCGGTGCTGCCCAGCGGCATCCCCATTATCGCCCTCAGGTGCTGCTCGAACTGCGACGTCCTGCTTGACTGCAGCGAGTGGTGTCCGGAGTTGTGCACCCTGGGGGCTATCTCGTTGATCAGCAGTCCGTCGTCTTGCGTGACGAACATCTCGATTCCAAACACCCCCGCACCGTGCAGGACCTGCATTGTTTTTTCTGCCAGCCTCCTGGCGTTTTCCGCGACTGCCTCACCGACCCTTGCAGGCGCAACGGTCGTCCTGAGGATGTTTTCCTCGTGCATGTTCTCCACCAGCGGATACGTCGCAATCTCCCCGCTTGTGCTCCTTGCGGCAATCACGGAGACCTCCATCCTGAACGGAACGAACCTTTCCACCATCAGCTTCCGGCCCCTGAAATAGTCGTATGCGGCCCGGACTTGCCCCTCCGAGTCTATCCTGTAGTTGCCCCTGCCGTCATACGCGTCGCGGCGGGCCTTTAGCAGTACGGGATAGCCAAACTCGCCTGCCGACCTTTTCAGGTCCTCCGGGGTATCCACCGCGCGGAACTCTGCCACGCCGATGTCGTGCCTTGAAAGCTCGGTCTTTTGCAGTAGCTTGTCCTGGATGATCCTGAGCGTCTCCGGCGAGGGGTTGATTACGGTGTTTTTTTCCAGCCTCCTTAGCACGTCGCTGTCTCCGGATTCTATCTCATACGTGATTATGTCCGAGCGCTCGGCCAGCTCCTCGATTGCCCCCTGATCCTTAAAGTCCGCCACAATCTGCCTTGCGCCGGCCTGGGAGGCAGGACAGTTCTCCGTCGGATCCAGCACTATTATCTCCGATATGTCGTCGGCCAGGCGCCGGGCGGCCTCTGTGAGCATCATTCCCAGCTGCCCCCCTCCTATGATACCCAGAGTCTTTCCCATTTTGCCTATCCCCCGGGATCCGTCACAACATCGTACCTTTTATGCGTTCCAGGAACATCAGCTAAGTGAAATGTAAATGAGATTTGTTGTTTTGCCCTGCCGTTGAGGCGTCGCACCTCATGCCCGGTTTCTGTTTTTACTCGATTTCATGGTACTTTTCACTTAGCTGAACATGTGGATTAGGATGAAGCTTGCGATGGAGGACTTTGAGAGGGTGGAGCAGGCCGCCCCGCTTGCCCTGTTCAACCAGGGGATCAAGGCGGAGATGACGCGCGAAAAGTACACCCGCACGCCGCGCCAGGTGCTCTGCGGCATGCTCGAGGACATACTGGAGGGCGGCCTTGAGGAAAGGGCGGGGCAGCTCGTGCGGCACGGCCGGGAGGATCCGGCATGGGTGCGCGGCCTGCTGCTGAGCCTCTCGCGCAAGCTGCTCGAGCGGACCGGGCTTGCCTCCCGACAGCCCGGAGTACCTCAACCCCGTCTCGTTTGGCGGGTACTTCAAGCCGGTCAAGAAGCTGCCGGATATGAACGACGTCGTGATCCCGTGGAAGCGCATATACGCCACGTTTCCCAAGGACGCAGGGCCCCCGCCTGCCTCCCGCAGATGGACGCGCAAGAAGATCCAGAAAATGCTCAGGTTCTGCCGGGGGCCGCTTGAGCGGGCAGTCATGCTGGTGGCGGCAAGCTCCGGGATCAGGGCTAGGGGCTTTGAGGGACTCGAGCGGAGGGATCTCGTCCCCGCATACCGGACGCCGGACGGCACGCTTGAGATGGAGGATGAAGGCGGCATGGGCGGGACGGCGCCGAGCTGTCGGCCAGGCAGGTGCGGCTGCTGCATGCGGCAGGCCTCGGCTAGCTTGTGCGATCACGGCGGGCCCGGCCCGCGGCAAGAGCTCGTACCGGCCAGCAAGGATTCTCGAAGTGTTTCATGATCAGACACCCCTGCAAACGGACGATGACATTGAAGGATTTGTGACTGCCGGCATGCCCCACAGGCGGCACTGCCTGCCGGGGCCTTTGCTGCCGCGCATTCCGCGCGGTATCTTCCGGAGGCGGTAGACTCTTACCTCTTGTCGTGTATTGCTGCGCAGTACCTAAATCAGGCGTGCCAGACCAGACTATCGGAACGCAAAAAGGATCCTATGTGGTGGCGGTACCCTAGGGATTCGCATTTATCATGCTTTCCAATTTCGTTATAGATAAAAACACCGCTGACTCAGTTCAATCATGGCAGCCAAAAGGCCCCTGATCGGCATCATCATGGGATCCAGCTCCGACAGCAGGATAATGAAGGGCGCAGCAGAGATTCTTGACGAGTTCGGCGTGGCCCACGAGGATCAGATCGTCTCGGCCCACCGCACCCCGTCCCGGCTGCAAGAATACGCAGAACACGCAGAGGAGGCGGGCCTCAAGGTAATAATTGCCGGCGCAGGCGGTGCGGCGCACCTGCCCGGGATGATCGCCTCGTTTACGACGATTCCTGTCATCGGTGTCCCCATACTGGTCTACAACGACAAGGAGCACAAAAAATCCAAGACGAACTTTTCGGCATTCGGGGGGATGGACTCGCTGCTTTCAATCTCCGAGATGCCAAGCGGCTCCCCCGTAGCTGCGGTCGGAATCAACAAGGCAGGCAACGCCGGAATCTATGCGCTGAAGATCCTTGCAAACGAGTCCCCGCAGCTGAAAAGGAGGCTTGAATCCCACAAGCAGGACCAGCACAAAAGCGTGGTAAGGGAGTCTGCGGAAATGAAAAGGCACGGCCTGGTAAGGTTTCACAAAAAGAGGTTCGCCTGATCACTTTAGCTTGAACTCTATGTCCTTGCCCCTCAGGTGCCGAATCAGCCTGTCTGCGTGATCCTTTCCCTCCGTCTCCAGGCCCAGTGTGACGCTGACTGATCCTGCGTCCACGCTGTGGCTGATCCTGTCATGTATGACCTCCACGATGTTTGCATTGACCTCGGTGATCTCGTCGACTACCTCCTTTAGCGCCCCCGGCTTGTCCCTGAGCATTATCTCGATCTTGAGCAGCCTTCCCATGGCTACGAGGCCCTTGTCCACTATCTGTCCTAGCAGGTACATGTCGACGTTTCCGCCCCCCATGACCACTGCGACCTTTTTGCCGGGAGCCGGCTTTTTTGCCTGCAGATATGCCAGGCATACTGCCCCTGCCGGCTCGACGACTATCTTGCTCCTCTCCATCAGCAAGAACATTGTCTTGATGATCTGATCATCGTCGACTAGCACTATCTCGTCGATCAGCTCCCTGATTACGTCAAACGTATCCCGGCCCGGCGTCTGCACCGAGATGCCGTCTGCAATCGTCTTTTTCCCCCCGTCGGTGACGAGCTCCTTTTTCTCAACGGATGTCTTCATTGCAGGAAACGACGAGGACTGGACTCCGACTATCCTGACCTCCGGATGCTCGGTCTTGACTGCGACAAGGACGCCTGCTGCAAGGCCGCCCCCGCCTATCGGGACATATATCTCCTCGACATCCGGCATGTCCTCCATAATCTCCAGGCCGATTACCCCCTGTGCTGCGATCACGTGCGGATCATCAAACGCGTGTATCATCACCGCACCCGTATCCTTTGAGATCTGATGGGCCCTTGCGGAGGATTCGTCATAGTTTGTGCCATCCAGGACGACTGTTGCGCCATACCCCCGGGTGGCGGCCACCTTGGCAGGCGATGCCGTCTTTGGCATGATGATTGTACACGGAATGCCCTCTGTGAATGCGGCATACGCCACCCCCTGCGCGTGGTTTCCTGCAGATGCTGCCACCACCCCCTTTTTCTTTTCCTCCTCGGTCAGCGTCTGAATCTTGTGATATGCCCCGCGAATCTTAAACGAGCCTGTCTTTTGCTGGAACTCCGATTTGAGGTAGATCTCCGAGCCTGTCAGCTTGCTAAATATTGGCGAGTACGCCAGGGGCGTCTTCCTGATCTCCCTCCCCCGCATTTGGTTTGCCCTTTCCACCTCCCGCAGCGTCGGATTCATGAGACATTTTTCCCTTCAAGAGGTATATTTGGCTTCTGTGCCCCCGGGGCGGGGTTTTGGTGCCTGCTTTGTAAAGCCGCCGCCCACTGGCAGCCGGGGGCTGCCTTGTGGCTGTGATTTTCAGGCCTGTCCGGCAGGGGAGCACGACCCCGTACTGGGATTGTAGCGCAATTCCCTTGACCCGGCCCCCACATTTTTCTGAATTTCCCACCCCTACCCCTTGCACGCCTAGTCCGGGTGAGATCCCATGGTTTTCAGGGACTCGTGAGCTAGGCGACAACCCCCAATGCTTGTGTTTTTTGTAAAAAATCCGACATCCTGGGCTGGCCTGGATCTGGCTGTGACCTGCTCGGCACGTGGCCACGTCAGGCAGGATTACCAGTTTCCCTCTGAGGGGTACTTTTTGAACGGCGGTGGCGCAAAACGATAGGCCCCGCGTCTGTAGCTGACGCCTTTCTCACTCGGGCGTGCAAGGCTCTGATGGCGTCCCCCTGCTCATATCTGGCAGGGCCCGAATTGATGAAAAATTCATGCTGGCCCCATCTATCCTGGCCATGTCGCACAGCAGACTCCCCGTGCCGCCAGTCATCGACTCCATACGCTGGCCAAAGAAATCACTGCCTACATCCGTCATTATCGGGCCCATAGTGGCGACTGAAAGTCTTTGATCATCAAAAAGCGTCTTCCTGCATATTTCATGCCCATAGGTGCTCAAAAACTTTCAGTCGTCACTATAGAGCCTTCTCATAATCATCCAGGCCAATATCGAGTTTCTCAACTCGATCTATTGCCTCCCTAGCAAGATACTGGATGAAAAACGGGCACTGATCGGCATCATCAACAATCAATGAGACAGGATCGTCTGAAAACGCCCGGCCTGTTTCTTCCAGCGGCCGGGTTATGGCCTCCCGTGATGCTGGCTTTCAGATTGGAAATACCAGTACAAACCTGGACAATCTTTCAGAATAGGATCGTGCATTGCTGACGTTGGCTGACAATGTGGGCAGGCCAGACAGGACGAGGGAGTGTCCAAAGCCCAGGAACGCACCTGGTTTATTGCCCCGATAAAGGCCGAAGGCGCGTACCATCCGTTTTGTCTTACGTTCCGGATTGTATGAAAATTCGTCTAGCGGGAACACTGCGCCCTCATAGTTTTCCTGCACAAGCTTTGATTTTTTGATCAAACAGCCTGCGATCTGATCCTCCGGGGGGACACCAGGCTCCGGATCACAGGAAGGCTCACAGGGTATCGCTCCCAGAGTTCCTGTGCTTTCTGGCTTGGCAGCTGGCAGCCGACTCAATCCCCCCCGACTCCTTCCGTCCTTGGGAATTCCCGGACTGCTGTGTCAAGATCATGTCTTGCCGTCTTGAAGAGTTCTGTCGGATCAGAGTGCTGCCTGCCGTACTGCAGACGCAGTATGGGCAAAAATCCCTCGCCGGTACAAATCCCTGCAAATCTGCTCAGCAGTACGGTCTTCCCCATGCCCCCTTATTCCCCGCATCATGCATGCTTCCGACCTTTCCTGCCTTGATGTCACGCAGCATGCGTGGGAACCTGCCAGTCGCATGGTCGCGTCCGGCCGTGTACTGGGGCACGAATTCCAGATCCCGGATTAAACGGATTGTCTACCCCTTTTGCCGCATCCTGCCTAGATAGGTTTGAGATCCATGGTTTTTCCAAGCAATGCCTAAATACCCCCATGGTAGCGATCAGATATATCGGGAGACCGGATCTCCCCTTGGGGTAACCTCCCTCAGTTCCCGGTCTCTTGATTATCCTTGTACAATACCTTCGAATTCAGCCAGCCTGTTTTTGATCTGATCCCTTGTCTTTTCTGACATTTTCTTGGGATCAAACAGCCCCTCCCTTGCGTTATTCTTGACAAACTCCAAGTCAAACGTGCAGAGGTATCCCTCCTCCCCGGTCACCAGCCTTGCGTCGTCGATCAGGACGGAGCTTGTCTGATATGTCTCCACAAGCAGGCCGTCCAGCTCGTTGAACAGGTCCTGCTTCTTTTTTGCCATTTTTTGAAAGTCCGCATCCGTCGAGTCGTGGATTTCCGAGTAGATTTTTTCCCGCAGGCCGTCGTTTTCAAACAGGATCTCGAACAGCTTTTCGTGATCCAGGTCTGCATGTCCTGACTCCCTCAGCCTGTCCAGCACGAGCTGATCGCTTTGATCCGCCAGGGCGGCCTCCCTCCCCCTTGTCATGTCCATTATTTCAGACAGCTCCTTTTGCGCCTCTACAACCCTGTGATCCGTCCTGTAGTACAGCAGGACGTGAAACTGAATCGAGATGTGCCCGGAAAGCAGGTAGCTGCCGGCCCTGACTTCAAATTTTGCAAATATTCTCCTTACATCCTCGTTGTTTGTGACCGTGGGATCCTGCACCGACCACCCTTCAAGCCTCTGGGTGATCCCCACAAAGTAATTCTGGACCAGGGCGGGATCAAACGTCAGCTGCTCGGTTACAGTGGCGTTCCCCAGCATGACCTTTAGCGGTACCGATCTTGTGTGCTCCCCCATCCTCTCGACAAACTTTTCCTGAATCCTTTTATTCAGATCGCCCAGCTCTGACATGAAAGGATCGGGGGACTTGCTGCCTATCCGCATGGCCTGGATCCGACCACTCCAGCA
>CAYGCI010000040.1:0-10962 GCA_964348355.1 uncultured Nitrosopumilaceae archaeon
CAATCATTCATGCTAATTCATGCCTAACTGATGATGGTAGGTGACCTCGTACAAATAAGTTACAGCACACCATGCCTTGATGGGTAGCAGGGCAAGAAGAGCAGGGTTTGCCGTTTCACTCATCATTGCAATCATGGCTGGAATAATAACGCCGATTGGGTTATTGCTTGCTACCCTGGAATCAAACGTGTTGGATTTTGCCACAGGGGCATCGTTTTATTCATTGGCAGGTATTCCACTGCTGACTTTTAGCCTGATCATGGCACTAGTAAAGCCGGCTGCCGGCACTGCACAGCAGGGGCCAGCTGCCCCGAATTACATGCTGCCGCCTGATGCAAAGCTATAATTTTACAGTCCCCGCCAGAGTCCTCGTTGGAGATCAAAATCGAGCCGTGGAGGACGCTGGTAATCCACGAGGTCATAGAGTACAAGTTCGATGAGTGGGTAAACCAGATAGCCTTTAACGCAAAGTCGTCGGGGGGAGGAATCCCGACAATGCAGTGGGCAGACGGGATAGTCTTCTCGCCTGCAAACTTTCCATCGACTAACTCGGTTGTAAGGGAGCAGATGGACGGGACGCTTCACTGGTCATCGGTGTCGTTTGCCATCAAGGAGAAGTTCGAAAAACAGATCGTCCAGGACAACGCGACGATCAACCTGATGGACGTGAGCGTAAACGAGATCTTCAGGAACCTTGCAAAAAAGCTAAAAGAGGGCTCAAAGTACGGGGCGGGGTAAAGGGATGTCCCGGGAGCTCCTCAAGATAATCTATGACGCGCCAATCATGTGGCGGAGGATCAACTCCATCGGCGTAATCCTTGACTGCAATGCGGCGTATTCGCAGAAGCTGGGCTATGCCAAGGGCGAGATAGTCGGCAGGACGGTCTTTGAGCACGTCCCGGCCGGCGGGCGGGAGGCGATGAACGAGTCGCTCAAGGCATGGTTTGAGAGCGGGGAGGTGCATGGAAACAGGCTGACATTCAAAAGGCGGGACGGCACGGAGTTTGAGGTAACGCTTGATGCGACCAGCCTGTTTGATGCCGAGGGAAACCTGCTGGGGAGCAATACGGTGGTCTTTGATGCGGCAGACACCGACGGGGAAAGGATCAGGGGATTCCTGGAGGACATAAGGGACAGGCTGGACTCGCTTGCGGGATCATATGACTCCATGGACGGGGATACGAAAAGAGAGTTTGATGGAATCAAAAAGATGGTAGAAAAGCTCATGGCCAGGGACTTTTGATCCCGCTACTTCCGGGGCCACATCTCGTTCCACGTATCGGCGAATTTCTTCATCATGTCCCCGTAGGCCTTCATTTGCTCAAGGCCTCCCTCGGACATTGACTTTTGCCACGACTCTGCAAGCTGCCTGAACCCGTTGTCCGGCCGGCCCACCGCCTTTTGCCAATAGTCGCCCAGCTCCCCGGCAGACCTTACGCCGGCCTCGCTCATTGCCTTTTGCCAGTTCTCCCCAAACTGCCTCAGGGTATCCATGTTGGACTCCTTTGAGGCCTTTTCCATTACGGCGTTGAACCTTGCCTGCATCTCCGAGTTTGCCCTCAGGATCTCGTCAAAGGCCCTCCGCCAGCTCTCAAGCGAGCCGGTATAGTCCCTCCATAGCCTGTCCCACTCGTTTTGATCGTCATTTGACATGTCATACCGGCGGCAGGCTGCCAATTAAAATGATCCGCAGGCCCGCGGTCTTTCGGCGGTCGAGACCTGCCGGTCGGGCCGGACTATGCGGATGCCACGTACAGGAACCCGGCATGCAGCCGGACTCCCTCATACCTTCTTGAGGATCTCCTTTTTCTTGTCCTGGAACTCCCTGTTGCTGATTATTCCCTTCTTGTTGAGGGCCGCCAGCTTTTCCAGCAGCTCTAGGCTCTTCTCTGGGGAGTATGTTATCTTTTTGGCGGTGCTCACGCCGGAGGACAGGGTGTCAGTTGCCTGCTTTATCAGCTTGGAGCTGAGCTCGCCCCCCTTGGAGGTGGCAATCTTTCGCAGGACGTCGGACTGCTGTTTTGCAATCTCGGTTTGGATCTTGAGCTTGTCGATTACCCTCTTGGAGTTCTCCGCGTTGAACCTCTTCTGGTATTCCTTCATGATAAGGACTGGAAATGCGGTCCACTCCAGATCCTTGTAGTACCGCCTCACCTGGCTGTCGCTCATGCCCTTGAGCAGCTTCCTAAAGGACGCCTCGGATTTTTCTACCAATGATTCGGGTAGGATGTACTGCTATTTGAAATAATCCCCCAGCCTGCAGCTGTCCTGCCTCGGGATTTTTGCCAGCTCAAAGCCCTCGGGCCTCTTGTCTAGGGGCCTGGTGGCGTCGATTCCCATCTTGGCGGTCCTGAGGTTCTTTTGGTCGCTGGACGGATCCAGGCTTGAGCCGCGCACGCCCTTGACGGTCACGAGGTCCCTGTCGGCCTGGAACCGGGTAGCCATAGCGTACTCGACGGACTCTGCGCTGCCCGGGTCGATGTCCTCGTCTACGACGGTCACCTGCTTGAGGGAGCGGTGCGTATCAAAGGCCTTTCTGATTATTTTCTTGCCGTCGGTCGCGGATCTCTTTTTGATCTGCACCACGGCATGCAGCCAGTTGCAGCCGCCGCTGCTCATCGATACCGCCCGCGTCTGGGGATGGGCCTTTTTGAGCTCGCCGTAAAGCTTTGACTCTATCGGCATTCCCATCAGCAGGCGGTGCTCTGCATATCCAGACAAAATGTCGTGAAATATCGGATTGCGGCGATGGTACAGGCCCTCCAGCTCAAAGACGGGCTGCTCTCGGGGGTGGTCATATGTCCGAAGCATCTCTACCATCCATTCTGGATGTGTCCTGTCCTGCAGGATTCGCCCCTCCATTACAATCTCGGCTCCCGAGGGGACGTTCATTGCAGAGTACGGCGCCCGGGCAAGCGTCAGCCCCCCGCCGAGCAGGGAGTTTGCAATGTCCAGCTCGTCTTTTCCCCAGTCATGCTGGTATGCGCCGGCAATCGATACTGCTGGGTGGACCCCGACGGTGATGGCTACCCTGAGATCCTGGCCGTGATCCCTTGCGTCGGCAAAACACCTGTGCAGGTGGCGCCCCTCCACCATGCGGACTGAGAAGTGTGTCTTGTCAATCGGCATGAGCCGGTGAAACGAGGAGTTCTGCCTGCCGGTCTCCGGATTCCTGGCATATACGATTGATGACGTGATAAACGGGCCGGATTCTTTCTCAAAGTGGGTGACGATCGGAAGCCCCCCGGCGTTCCGGGAGTGGTTTTCCGTGAATTTTGCCCCTGATACGACCTTTGGCTTTTTTGCACCGCGGATTGCCCCGAGGATCCTCTGGTGTATGGCATGCTCGTCTGCGCCTATGGCCTGGGCAAAGCGCTCCCTTGTGCCGACCAGGTTGGCTGCAAGGCGGAACTTGCTCCCCCTGACGTCCTCAAAGAGTACCGCGTATCGGCCGTCGGTCTTGGCGGTAACTGCGGCGATCTCATACCTGGTCGAGACCGGCTTCCTGACGGTCTTGAGCCCCCTGCTCTTCCTGACAAGCGAGATGTAGCTTCTAAGGTCAGACATTGCGTATCATCTCCGTGATCTCACGCATTATAGCCTTTGCAGAACCGATGTCGATCTCCTTTTGCACGCTGACTGAGACTATGGCTATGCCCTGAACCGTGGAGCTGATTTTTTCTGCTGCCAGCTTGATAAAAAGAGATTCGGTCCTGGCCGGAATCACCGTGGTGGTGGCAGGTCTTGGCCCCGTCGCCAGTGAGACGACCATGGATCCTATCCTCTCATTGCCCTCGGTCACAGACACAAAGTTTCCATTTTCGAATCTCAGCACCTGAACCTGGAACGCTCGATCTCCGGCATCGACGGTCTTTTTCAAAAACGCGGATGTGGAGGTCATTGCATTGAATTTCTTCTATGCATCGACGGTTATTGCTTCTTCCTTGGAGTCGGCCTCTACTCTTGCACGTAGCTTGGCCTTGTACTTCAAGTTTCTTGGCTTGGTTCGGAGTCTGTATCCACAACATGGACACCAAAGACCCTCCCATTTGATGAAGATCTCACAAATCTGACATCTTCTCTGACCAGAAGCATATCTGCCGGTTCCAACGGGTTTTTGAGCTTTGTATCTTACGCAAATTCCTTTACATGTCATATCAAATCACTCTTGTAGCCTATTATAGAAAATGCAAGTATATAAGCATGGATCGATAATTTTTATAATATTTTATATGAAATGTTATAAAATTTACAATCCAGATTGTGATTAAGGAAAATAAATTCCCTCAAAACGGCCAAATGTTGTATAAATGCATTAGCTGGTTTTGATGCCGGCATCATTGAAATTCATGACTGGCCACATATAGTTCTTTGAACGGTTTTTACACTTTTTTTCAAAAAAGCTGGAAAACATCCAACAAAAACAGTGTAAACGCGAATTTGGGAAGGCAAAAACGCATTAACTGCCTTGTAGGGACACCCCCGATATCAGGATGCGGTGAAAGATGCCGGAACTGCCGCCCTCCACGATGAGTCAGGCGGGCCGCCCGAGGCGGAGGTGCGGGCCATGTTCCGGCTGTCTGGACATGAAGGTCACAGTCACATGAATTCACGCCTACCTGTTCAAGGCGGGGTGGCCTCATGCAGGTGGAGTCTCTTTCCGTGCTCTAAAATCAGGGATCCCGAGGTGTCCGGGCAAAGCCGGGCGGTCATGCACGTGCCCTCCAAGGGGAGCTGGTGTGCTCGGCTGATCACGTCATGGTATTTTCAACAGGGGCGCGTAGAGCTGATCGGCGGCTCAGCCCGTCACGGATAATGGCAGGACGTGTCTTGCAGGCCCATCACGCCTGGAGATGAACCTGGCAGAGAGCATGTCTCGCTTTCCCCCCTGGTTGCAGCTCTTGGTTTTCATGGTGGTCCGCCTCTCATCTACAAGGTGAAGCTCAAATGCAGAGCAGTACCTGAGGTTAAGCGTGTTGCCTATCTCCCTGGCAATCCCCATCTTGCCGTCTCCGACCTTGACTATTTTTCGCCCGGCCCTCAGGCTGCCCAGTACCTCGATCATGTGGGTCACGAGCTGCTCGACCGATGAAAAGACGGAGCTCTCAATCTCACGCCCATAGTAGGACACGGACAGCCCCGTGCGCTCCCCGGGGTCAACGCCGAGGACCAGGTCTGGCTCCTCGAACTGGTTGTCAAGTGTCCGGACAAGCAGTCCCCTGATGACGGTCGGATGCTGATCAAAGACCTCCTCACGGATCAGGCGCACGCTGCAGTCTTGAGGGGACTCCTCGGTTGTTGTAAAGACTACGTTTCCGGTATACCGGGGAATGTCCTCAGGCAGCAGGGAGTCAAAGCGAAGGCCCAGCTGGTTTAGCGCCTTTGAGAACTTAAAGTAGGGCCCTCCATGCGTGGTGGCTATTCCAATGCGGATAAGGTTGATCGGATCGATGACTTGTAAATCGTAAGGTGTGTTAAAGGTCTATGCCTTCAAAACTGTTGACACGACAATGCCAACTGCCTCATCAAAGCTTGCGTCGATTTTAGATCGGGTCTCGGACAGCCGCGACTGGCCTGCCTGGGCAATCTGCGATGCCTCGGACTCTGCCCTGGATTTTGCTGCGTCGATGATGGACTCGGCCTCCCGGGTTGCCATCTCCCGGGTTTTTTGCCTAAGAGTGGCCAGCTCCGACTGGGTGGCAGAGTTGATGGATTTTTGTACCTCGGATATCCTTGCGTTCAAAGAGTCAATATCCCCCTCCAGGGATGACAGTGCCTTTACAATGCCGGTTACCCTTGATTCTGCTGCGCTCATCTAGTCAAAACCCCCCCCACTCCGATAATTAAACCTTCAACCGGTCCCAGTCTTCCCAGAAGTAACCGACTCGTGGCGGTGCAGGCGGCGACATGCGGATCTGCAGGTGCCTGATTTGAGCTGTTTTGGATTTGGAGCCGTTTTGTGTGGAATTTCTGAAGACTGCTGGAGGGGATAAAGGCTCTTACGTCTTCAGACTCATGATCGCCTGGGCCAGATCGCCCTTTGACTCTGCCAATGCCTCAATCGCCCTCTCCTTGTCGACACCTGTCTGGTGGCATACCAGCTCAATGTCATCTTCTGGAAATACCGGCACCTCGAGCTCCCTTTCCTCGTAGCTGTCAGCGGTGACTGTAAAAATCGAATTGTCCTGCGCCTTCATCTCGGTAACAGAGGGCTTTGAAATTATGATCTCCTTTTTGTCAGTCTTTATGATGACCTCCTGGACGTTTGGGAGCTCTTGCATGTCAAGTCCCATCTTGTCCATCATTCTTCGCATTTGACGGTTGCCACCACCACGCATCATGCTGGTTTCTTGCCCCCCTCCTGGCTTTTTAAACTATCTCTGACCCTTACTGCCACGCCCCTGTCAAAATCGCCCATCATCTCAGCAGACAGGACCGCCCTGCCCACAGCAATCACCCTGTCCCCGTACAGGACAGGGGTATCGGCTGAAATCCTGACGTTTTTCCCGCACCAGGTCACATGCCTTGCAAAAACGGAGCGTCCGTCCTCAACGAAGGGCCTGGCGTCCTTTGTGATCTCCACGCAGTTGTCCCGGAACTTTTTGCTCTTGAGAAGCATCTGCGCAAACCGGGGCGTGATTGCCAGGCCGCCATCAATTCTCAGGGTGCAAAGCAGATCGTTCCTGTAAAACACGCTTTTGATTCGACCGGTCCTCCTTGAGAACGTAAGATCAACGTCCTTTGGCAGCTGCCTAGCCGTGCCGTTTCCAAACAGCGTATCAATCGTCTGCCTGATCTTCTCGACCGGATCCAATGGTTCTCTGTAGTTCTTCTCTACATATTAGTTCAGTGCGGAGTATGGTTGCATGGATCAATCTATATAGATCGTTTCAAGTCCTATATGATATGGAAAAAAGAGAGGAGACAAGAAAGATTCAATTTACTGGCAAATCGTCATACATAGTTTCCTTACCCAAACAATGGGTTACAGATCTGGGCCTGAGGCAGGGCGACCAGATCAGAATACAGAGGCAGGGCGCTGCGGGGCTGCAGGTATACCCCCTCAAGCATCAGGCCGCGCCAAGGCAAAAGGAGGACGCGACCATAGAGATCGGCGCAGACGAGGAGACTCCCACCGTCATCCGAAAGCTGATCTCGCTTTACTTTCTGGGATTCAAGACAATCAACGTAAGGCCAAGGGGGGGAAGGCTCGGCCCCCAGCAGAGAACCGCGGTAAAAAACGCAGTCAAGAGGATGCTTATGGGCTCCGAGATCATCTCAGACTCTACCGGCGGAATTACGATTCAGGTCTTGGTAAACCTCCTGGAGCTCTCAATTGACGGCGCATTCAAGAGAATGATTCACCTGGCAAAATCAATGCTGAGGGATGCCATTCTGGCGGTAAGGGAGGTAAACCTGGACCTGGCAGAGGAGGTCATCAACACGGATGACGAGGTCGACAGGTTTGGATTCTACATCATCAGGCAGATCAAGATTGCCATCCAAAACGAGCACATGCTGGAGGAGATGGGCCTGGACAACGCCAGAAACTGCCTGGGATACAGAATCGTGGTAAAAAACATCGAGAGGACTGGAGACCATGCCGCCTTTATTGCAGGGGACGTGCTGGAGTTCAAAAAGGGCATCAAAAAGGAGATTCTTGGCAGGATTCAGGACATGAATGACTTTGCCATAGAGGTCCTAGACGAGGCGTGTCTGGCCCTGTTCAAGGGCGACTATCTCCAGGCAGAAAAGACCATCATGAGGACCCATGACATCTCAAGGCTTGAGAAGAGGATCCTGGATGCATCCAAGAACCTCGGGGACGAGGAGGCCCTGTTCAGGGTCAAGAGGATGACTGAAAACATCAAGAGGATCGCAGAATATGCAAGCGATATTGCCGAAATCGTGCTCAACATCAACATCGAAAAGGCGCTGCTAAGGAAACCCTAATCTTTGCCCCCCTCCAGAGTCAACTCATGACTATAATGGATGCGGGGGACTTTCCGGGTTGGGACGCATACTATAGGGAAAACGAGATCCGGACCATGCCCTGGTTCTCAGCAGAGCTTGACCGGGACGTCAGGGAGGCATTGGAGGGCCTGGGCGCGGTCGGGGGGGACCTGCTTGACCTGGGCGCAGGTCCGGGCACGCAGGCAGTGGAGCTTGCAAGGATGGGATTCAACGCAACGGGCTCGGATATCTCAGGCGCCGCCATGGAAAAGGCGGCGGGGCTGGGGGGTGCAAGATTCGTAGTGGACGATATCCTGGATACGAAGCTTGCAGAGAACGGCTTTGACTTTATCCTGGACAGGGGGTGCTTTCACGTCATTGGCCCGGACAGGCACGCAGACTATCTTGACGGCGTAAGAAAAATCCTGAGGCGGGGCGGGATGCTGCTCCTAAAGTGCATGAGCAGGAGGGAGGCAGTCCTGCCCGAGGACCGGGGCCCCTACAGGTACGGCGAGGAGGAGATCAGGGGGATCTTCTCAGGCTACTTTGACATACAAGACGCAAGGGATACGGTCTACTATGGGGCGGTTGATCCCCCTCCAAAGGCGCTGTTTTTTGTAATGAGAAAGAGATAGAAAATGAAGTCGTCCATCCTGATTACATATGACAACGAGGATGCCATAAGCGAGGCGACTTCGCTATGCGATGCCGCAGGATACAGGGTAGACCACATCATAAGGCAGGACTATCTCCTCAGGCCAAAGTACGGGGTCAGCGAGGAGATCGTGGACAGGCTGGAGGAGACGGCGCAGAAAATCAGGCCGGACGTCATTGTATATGACGAGATTCTCAGGCCCAGTCAGAACTACAACCTGGCATCAAAGATCCACAGAAACATTCTGGACAGGGAGTCACTGATCCTGGAGATTTTTGAGGGCAGAGCATCGAGCGCAGAGTCAAGGCTGCAGGTGAGGCTGGCGCAGATGAGGTACGAGATGGGCCGCGCAAAAGAAAAGGTCCGGCTGGCAAAGATGGGCGAGCAGCCGGGATTCATGGGGATAGGAAAGTTCGAGGTCGATGCGTATCACGACGACATAAGGCACAGAATGCAGTCTGTCAAGAAAAAGCTGGCAAAGGCCGGAAAGCAGAGGGAGCTTCACAGGGAGGCAAGGAAGAGGCAGGGCTTCAAGACAATATCACTTGCGGGATACACGTCTGCAGGAAAGACCACGCTGTTCAACGCGCTGACCGGGGAGCAAAAAGAGGAGAGCGAGGGGCTGTTCACCACGCTGTCCACCACCATACGAAGGCTGGAGATCGGGGATGACGCGTTTTTGGTCTCAGATACGGTGGGCTTTATCAGCAAGCTTCCCGCCTACATGATCGACGCGTTCAGATCGACCTTGGAGGAGTTGCTGTACTCGGACGTTGTAATTGTGGTAGTCGATATAAGCGACGCCGCCGCCCGCCTGGGAGAAAAGTTCCGCAGCTGCAAAAGGACGATAAACGACCTGGGGGTGGACGGGGGCAGGATAGTTTTTGCGCTAAACAAGTCGGATCTGACCGGTCCGGAGGACATAAGGGACAAGACCGGGGGGCTGGGGCTGGACGGGGCAAAAAAGTGTGTTGCAGTCTCGGCTGAGACCGGAGACGGGCTGGAGGAGCTAAAAACGCTGGTCAGGAACGTGATCCACACTCAGGAACCCGGCCCGGAAAGGCCGGGCAGGAAACCACCCGAGCCGGGGGGCGCCCATGGAGATTGAGGTTCTGAGGATCGGGCAGAGGGTGGTCCGGGACGACAGGGTGACCACGCATGTCGCGCTGGTATCTAGGGCATTTGGCGCATCGCGCATCTACATGAACGAGGTCAATCCTGAGATCAAGGACACCATCAGGGAGGTCAACAGGACATGGGGTGGGGGCTTTGAGATAGTCATGATTGACGGCTGGAGGAGGACCCTCAGGGAAAAGCTCGGGGAGGGATTCGTTGCGGTACACCTGACGATGTACGGGGAGCCGGTGCGCAGGGCAAGCAGGAGGATCTCTGGGGAGGACAGGATCCTAGTCGTCGTGGGGGCGGGGAAGGTTCCAAGGGAGGTCTATGAGCTGTCAAAGTACAACGTCGCAGTCGCAAGCCAGCCTCATTCTGAGATCGGCGCGCTGGCAGTACTGCTTGACAGGATCCAGGGCGGCAGGCAGTTTGAAAAAAAGTTCGACGGCGCAAAAAGAACCATCGTGCCCACAAATCACGGCAAAGACGTCAGGACAGGCCAGTCGTCCCAGAATGCCCAAGGCGGCTCGGCCTGACACGGCTCAAGCCAAGCCGCCTGCAGATCCGCATGTATACTGACGAGTAAAAGTTCTTGAAGCATTTCATGATCAGATACTCCAAGCGGTAGGCGGCCTTCAAGAATTTATGGTTGCGGGCATAGCCGTTTACACCACCGCGAGTCGGATACAGCTGGGAAGATTGCTCGAACCACATCCTTAGTAGTAGGTTTTGCGTAGGACGTACAGTGAGGTTTGTAGGCAATGTCCGACGTGGAGGGTGATTTCCTAGAATCTCTTAGTCTGAAAGAAGTCGAGCCGTACAGGGGAAGGTGGATCGCGATTGTGGGCAGGGAGATCGTTGCATCGGGCAAGGAGCTCCCCAGGGTATACCAAGAGGCAATAAAAAAGTCAAACGGAAAGACGCCACTCATTGAGCACTTTCCCGAAAGTCTGGAAGAAACTACCTACATCCTCTGACCCGCGGAGGTAGGTTCATGACATGGCTGGCAAAAACCATTCTGCCGATGCGATGAGGTTCGACTACCGCACCGATCGGGCTGTCGGCAAGGGACGTAGTATTCACGGCTACCAATTGACCACAAAAAGGACAATTTTCTTCAACCAAAGGATCTAAGATCTGCCAGTCCCATACATGCACATGAAAGGAAAAAAGGAACTACCTACGGGAACGCAGTTCCTGTACGGGATAGCAAGCAAGGACAGGCTTTTTAGGATGCA